>ASMP01000002.1 GCA_000405225.1 Nanoarchaeota archaeon SCGC AAA011-D5
ATGTGTTATTATGGACCCGGTAATGGAAGAACTTTCAAGAAAATTCAGGGGGAAGATCAAATTTGGAAAGATAAACGTTGATGAAAACCATGACCTCGCGCATAAATTCAGGATTTTTTCAATACCAAACTTTGTTCTTTTCAGGGACGGCAAACAGATAGGCCAGTTCATAGGCTCCATGCCTGCAGAGGATTTTGAGGAAAAACTTAGGAAGCACATCTGATTTTTAAAGTATTTACTTAGAAATAACTCCTCTAACTTAATATTTCATTATTAACTTGTTTAGATTAACAATATACTCTTAATCTATAATAAAAATTTATAAACTAATTCCCTATATTTTATGTATCGGCTCCGTAGCTCAGCCTGGCAGAGCACTGGACTTTTATGTAAGGAACCAAGGTTCCTTGACAATCAACCTCCTTTGAGGAAGATAGCAAAGAGATCCAGGTGTCGTGGGTTCAAATCCCATCGGGGCCATTCAATGAAAGCATTAAGAAAAAGACAGATCAATTTACCTTATTACTAACAACTACTTTCTTTTCTTGTAACTCTGGCAGAATGTTACTCCTGGTCAAATTCCAGTCAAGTTTTATCAAATTTTTGACGAAGGAATTATCAGTGTTAAGCTTGTAATAATCAGATTTTCCTATTTTTCTGGTTTTTATGACAATCCCTGATTTTACAAAATTATCAAAGAAAGATTTAAGGGAATTATAGCTTACGTTACTATTTCTAGCAATTTCTGTTAAAGGGTAATCAAAAAAATTAAATCCTATTAAAAAATCCAATACTCTCAGCTGAGGAGTATCTCCAAACTGCATAAGGAAAAAAGATTTATTTTCTTTTATTTTCATATTCTTCTTTAGCTATTGAGGTATTTAAATATTTCTATACAAACAGTTTAAGCATCAAATATAGCAACATTTAAATATTATTTAATTCTGTTTATGTTATGGCTTTAGATTTAGAAAAAGCTCGCCTTATATCTGCTTTGGCAAGAGGTAAGGCAAATTGGGGTGCAGCTTATGATAGAATGGAGCATTTTAAGAGGTTCCAAAATTTAAAAGATATAATTAAAGACCTTTCAAAAAAGGGATGGGTTATTATTCATAAAAAGCCAAATTTTGAAGCTATTTCATTAAATCCAAAATATAAAAAAGAGATTATAGAATTTATAGAGGAACAAATTCCCGAACTAAAAGGGGTTGTTAAATAATATATTTTATTCAAACCGTATCACTTTATATTAAAGGTCATCGGGGCCACTCTTTTTCAAGCCCATAATGCTTATAAATAAATATTTACAGTTAAAGAAATGGCTTTAGAAGAAAAATTAACTGCGATAGATATTGTTAATGAGGCCGGAATGTCTGAGAGGCCGGAATATTACAGCGGAAGAGGAGCCACTCTGAGTGATTTAACAGCAAAACATCTTCAAAAAATTCACGACTTGATAAATAAAGAGCACGGGGAAGAAGCAGCCCAGAATTTTGTTGAAATGATTGCTAATATGAAAAATTTAGCGGCTTCAAATTTTTTGACTTGTTTATATCATTTAGAGGCAGTGGGATGGAGGTATGCCGGCTTTCAAAGCGATCTTGCAGGAGGAGTGGCTATAGCAAAAAATAGAGACGGATGCTATAACACGGATTCTGGAATAAAAGGAATATTAGCAGCTATTCACTCTAGAGGAAGAGATGAAACAGAGGCTATTAGGCAACCTTTCCTAGAAGACATGGGATATAAAAGAAATCCAAGAGAAGATTGAAAACAATTTCCCTGAAAACCTGCAAAACCCTACTTTTGGTGCAAATCAATTTTTTACCAAAAGGTTTTTAAACCAAAATTTGATATCTTTTATTATTGAAGAGTTATCAAAACTCTGCCTTACACTCCGCGTTTAATTTCATTACAAAATTAAATTCCCCGTCGATAAACCCCAAAACCATTAAAAAGATGCATATTCTACAGCCCAAACATACTAAACTCAAAGAAAAAGAGGCAGAAGATATTCTCGAAAAACTCAATATTTCTAAGGCACAGCTGCCAAAAATCCTTTCCAGCGACCCTGCGCTTCCTGAAGGATGTTCGGTGGGAGACATTATCAAGATAGAAAGAAAAGACCCTGAAAGCGAGAAGATTAACCTGTATTACAGGGTTGTCGTATAAGGTAGTCGAATAAACAGGCTAAAAACCCTACAACAAACAAATGAAAGCAAATCAAAAATTTCCATTCATTTGCCATAGGAGATATGTCAAATGAAGGCTGAAAAACATCTCATCGTGAAAAAGTACCTGGAAGAGCATTCCCTCGTGGAGAGCAATATAATTTCTTTCAACAACTTCATAGAAAAGAGGATGCAGGAAATCGTCAACGAGATAGCTGAAACAATCAACAACGAAGATTTCGAGATAACCCTTGGAAGAATAGAACTCGGAAAGCCAAAAGTCATAGAAGCTGACGGAAGCTCTTCACTGATAACTCCGCACGAGGCGAAGTTAAGAAACCTAACATATTCTGCCCCAATAACCCTTGAGTTAACGGTGAAAAAAGACGACCAGGTGGATTCGGAAACAGTAGAGATAGGAAAAATTCCAATAATGGTGAGGAGCAAGCTGTGCAATACTTATGGAATGTCCCGTGAACAGTTGATTGAGACCTATCACGATCCCTTAGACCCTGGCGGATATTTCATAATTAAGGGTAATGAGAGAGTCATGGTCATGGCAGAAGACCTGGCGGAAAACCAGCCTTTCATAGAAACGAACTCAAAAGACGAACTCACGCTGAAGCTTTTCTCTTCCAAAGGAACCTACAGAATTCCTGTTCTCATTTCGGAAAGCAAAGAAGGAATAATAGAAGTTTCTTTCAGCAAATTCAAGGATATTCCTGCGATTGTCATCCTAAAAACCCTTGGTCTTATAAAAGAGTCTGATATTGCAAAATATATAGGAAAAGAAACAGATTCTGTAATAGTAAACCTCTACGAATTTGCAAACATAGCCACAAAGGAAGACGCTATGCTTTACATCTCTGAAAAAACAAACCTGCAAGGCACTAAAAAAGAAATCCTCGACCGTGTCAAGCAGAGGATAGACTCTTACCTTTTTCCGCATATAAGCCAGAAAAAAGAGGACAGGCTGAAAAAAGCCATTACCCTCTGCAAGCTGATAAAGCAGTTCCTGATTGCAAAAGAAAATCCAAAACTGCGAACAGATAAAGACCATTATGCAAACAAGAGGGTGAGGCTTTCAGGAGATTTATTGGCCACGCTGTTTAGAGTCAATCTCGGAATCCTGATAAGAGACATACAGTATTCGCTGCAAAAATCGGCAAAAAGAAAAAAATTTTTCTCCATAAAGATAATAGCAAAATCCACCCTTTTCTCCCATCGTGTTGAAAGCGCAATTGCCACAGGAAGCTGGACAGGGGAACGTTCCGGAATAACACAGAACATGGACAAGACAAATTATCTGGCAATTATTTCACAGCTTCAGAGAGTTTCCAGCATGCTTCCCAGTGACCAGGAAAATTTCGCTGCGAGAACATTGCATCCTACGCATTATGGAAGATTTTGCCCTATTGAAACCCCTGAAGGAACAGAAATAGGGTTGCGAAAAAATCTCGCAATTTTAAGCCGAGTCTCTACCAGAACCGACTTGGATGAAGAAAAATTCCTGAAAGACCTGATTGTCCAGGGACTTCATGGAATGGAAACCGGGGAAAAGGGCACAGAGGTTTTTTTTAACGGCATATTCATAGGCTCTATAAAAAATCCCATGGAGTTTACGAGAAGCATAAGGGAGAAGAGGAGACGCTCAGAACTCCCTATACAGATGAATATAAGATATGACGAGAATTTTCAGATAATAACAATTTCGACAGAACCCGGCCGTGTTTTGAGGCCTTTGATAATTATTGATAACGGGATTTCTAAACTGAAAAACGAGCACCTTCTCAGGATTGAACAGGGGGAAATCGGCTGGAAAGACATTGTAAAAGAAGGAATCATAGAATATCTGGATGCTGCGGAAGAGGAAGAAGCACTTGTAGCACTATATGAAAACGAGTTAACTCCAGAACATACTCACCTGGAAATAGATCCTACAGATGTGTTTGGGGTTGTTACTTCACTTGTTCCTTATTCAAATCATGACCAAAGCTCGAGGCTTAACCGTGGCTCAAAAACCCAAAAACAGGCCCTTGGATTGTATGCTGCAAATTACCTGGCAAGGATTGATACAGATGTCTCTGTCCTTCAATATCCGCAGAAACCAATAGTCAGAAGTTTTATTTACGATACTCTGCAGGCATATCCTGCAGGCCAGAACCTTGTTGTTGCGGTAATGACCTATGAGGGTTATAATATGGAAGATGCTCTTGTCTTCAATAAGGGAAGCCTTGAAAGAGGCGTGGGTCGCAGCTTTTATTTCAGGCCTTACAGCGCAATAGAGATGAATTATGCAGGCGGTCTGAAGGATGAAATAACTATTCCAGATAAAGACGCTTCTGGTTATAAGACAGAGGCAAGTTACAGGCATCTGGAATCTGACGGAATAGTTTATCCTGAAGCAGAAATAGGGGAAGGAGAGGTAATGATAGGAAAAGTTTCTCCTCCAAAGTTCCTTTCTGAAGCCAGAGAAATATCCATAAGAACAAAGAAAGAGTCCAGCGTTTCAATGAAGCAGGAAGAGAAAGGAGTCGTTGAGGGCGTTCTCGTGACAGAAGACGATGATGGCAACAAAATAGTCCAGGTAAAAACCAGAGATCAAAGAATTCCTGAACTTGGGGACAAGTTTGCAACCTCTCACGGACAGAAAGGAGTCATAGGGCTTATTGTTGATGAGGAAGATGTTCCCTTCACTTCCAAGGGAATCAGGCCAGACGTGATTTTTAATCCTCACGGACTTCCGAGCAGAATGACCGTAGGCTATCTTCTTGAATTGCTTGCGGGAAAAGTCGGGTGCCTAAAAGGAGAGGTAATGGACGGAACGGCTTTTTCAGGTGCTGACAAAAAAGAACTGGAAGAGCAATTGCAAGAGCTCGGATTCAGATATGATGGAAAGGAAACCATGTACTCGGGTGTAACAGGGCAAAAAATGCAGGCAAAAATATTCGTCGGAAATCTCTATTACCTAAAGCTCAAATACATGGTTGGCAACAAGCTTCACGGAAGAGCTTCTGGTAAAATTGCGCTCTTGACCAGGCAGCCTGTTGAAGGAAGGGCGAGGGGCGGAGCGTTAAGACTCGGAGAAATGGAACAGCAGGCAATAGTTGCACACGGCGCTTCCCTGCTTTTGAAAGAGAGATATGATTCGGACAAAGTTCTTCTTCATGTGTGCACGAGGTGCGGCGCTTTGGCAACAGAAGACAACATAAGAAACAAGACCGTTTGCCCTCTCTGCAATTCAGAAGAAGTGGAAAGTGTGGAAATTTCCTATGCCTTCAAGCTCCTGATAGAAGAACTCCAGGGACTGCATATTCATACAACCTTCGGACTAAAAAACAAATACGAATAAAATGGGACAAATAAATTTAATTAATATAATAAGCAACAGATTTGATGGACGTATTAAATCTTTTACAGAATTATGTTCAAACTGTAAGTTTTATAAAAAGATTAATGGCGAGGATAGATGCTATTGGGGAGTTGCATATAAGGTATTGGACACTATAATAACATTGTCATTTTGCCAATTGATAAAAAAGCCAAGCCCAAGATTAGAAATATTAAACTCAAGATCTAAAGTACTTGAAAATATATAAAAAATCAAAACGAAAAAAACAAGAAAATGCAAAAACCGATAAGAAAAAAAATTAAGGAGATAAGCTTCTCTTTGCTTAGTCCGGAGAAGATAAAAAAGCTCTCTTTTGCAAAGATTGTAACTCCAGAGCTCTATGACATTGATGGTTATCCTGTTGATGGCGGATTGATGGATTTAAGGCTCGGAGCCATAGACCCTGGGGTGAGATGCCGTACTTGCGGTGGGCGTTTAAAGGAATGCCTTGGACACTCTGGAAGCATAGACCTCGCGCGCTCCGTAATCCATCTCAAATATGTTCCCATGATTGAACTTGGACTGAGGTGCTTCTGCCAAAAATGCGGAAAATTACTGCTTTCTGAAAAAGACGAAGGAAAATACCCGCCAAGCATGAGAATCAAGAAATCAAAGGACGTGAAAAAATGCTTTTATTGCAATACTGCCCAGGAAAAAATAAAACTGGACAAGCCAACGACCTTCTACAGGGGGAAGGCCAGAATCTCTCCGACAGAAATAAGGGACTCTCTGGTAAATATTCCCGATGAGGAACTGAAAAAGATAGGGATAAATCCGCACTATTTCAGGCCAGAATGGGCTGTGCTCACTATTCTTCTCGTTCCTCCTGTCACAGTGAGGCCTTCTATAATTCTGGAATCAGGAGAGAGGAGCGAAGATGATTTGACGCATAAGCTTTCAGACATAATAAGGGCTAACCAAAGGCTATGGGAAAATCTCAATGCCGGAGCTCCAGAGGTCATCATAGAAGACCTTTGGGATTTACTCCAGTTCCATATAACTACTTTCTTTGACAATACTGTTACTAGAATTCCACCTGCAAGGCACAGAAGCGGGCAGCCATTGAAAACGATCACAGAGAGGATAAAGGGCAAGGAGGGAAGGATAAGAAAAAACCTTGCCGGAAAAAGAGTGAACTATTCAGGAAGAACTGTTATTTCTCCTGATCCGGCTATGCAGATCAATGAAGTAGGAGTTCCTTACGAAATCGCAAAAGTCGTGACTGTTTCAGAAAGCGTGAATGATCTGAACATGGAAAGACTGAAAAAAATTATAGAACGCGGAGAGGAATATCCTGGAGCAAATTATGTCGTAAGGCCTGATGGGAAAAGAAAAAAAATAACTCCTGAACTCAAGGAAGAGATAATCAACGAGCTTGTTCCGGGATACAGGGTGGAAAGACATATGGAAAACGGCGACATAGTCCTTTTCAACAGGCATCCTAGCCTCCACAGGGGAAGCCTGATGGCTCACTATGTAAAAATCCTTCCTGGAAGAACTTTCAGGCTGCATCCTGCGGCTAAAACACCCTACAATGCCGACTTCGACGGTGATGAGATGAACATTCATAGTCCGCAGACAGAAGAGGCAAGGGCTGAGGCAAAGATTCTGCTGGAAGTGAAAAAAAACCTGATTTCCCCGAAGAACAACACGAATTGGATAGGATGCATCAGTGATGCCATAACAGGGGGATATCTCCTCGGACTGGACGAATTTTCAAGGGAAGAGGCGAACCAGCTTCTTTATAGCTCAGGAGTGGACAGGGAGATTTCAAAGAAAACCGTTTCGGGAACAGAGGTTTTTTCAAAGGCGCTTCCAAAGATAGACTTCTCAGGGGAATCTGTAAAGATAAAGGAAGGGGAAATAATAAAGGGAATTCCCGATAAAAGTCTTTTCGGCGATGAAGAAGGGTTGCTGATAAAAGAGATAGACAGGAAATTTGGAAGAAACATCGCTTTTGATACCATAAGAAAAGTGTTCAACCTCGGAAAAAATTACCTGACAAAAAGAGGGATAACTATCTCTCTTGACGATTTCGACGTGGAGCAGAAAATCATTGATATTTCTGAAGAAATAGTGAAAAGAGCAGAGGAAAAAACAAAAGAAATAATAGAAGAATACAACAGGGGAACTCTTGAGGTCATTCGGGGAAAAACTCCTGAAGAGTCCAGGGAAATAAAAATCCTAAAGATTCTCAATGAAGTCAGGACAAAGATAGGTGAGACTGTAAAATCCGAATTTCCAGAGGAAAATCCTGTCACGCACATGATAAGGTCAGGCGGGGGAGGAAATATGCTCAATATAACCCAAATGGCCTGCTGTGTTGGCCAGCAGGACCTCGAGGGAAAAAGGATAGACATAGGATTCAACGATAGAACTCTTTCCTTCTTCAAAAGAGGCGATTTGAGCCCGAAGGCAAAGGGTTTCATAAGAAGTGCATTTATGAAAGGGCTTAGGCCTGAGGAATTTTTCTTCCAGGCAATAACTGGAAGATCTTCTCTGATGGACACTGCCCTGAGAACTCCCAAGTCAGGATATCTGTATAGAAGGCTGGCAAATGCGCTCCAAGACCTGAGGAGAGAATATGACGGAACGATAAGGGACAGCAACAATAACATAATCCAGTTCATTTATGGGGACGACGGAATGGACGTATCCCAATTGCACTTAGGAGGAAAACTTGAGGCCGGGGAGGCCATAGGAATAATCACTGCACAGAGTTTCGGGGAACCTTCAACGCAGATGGTGCTTAGAACTTTCCACTTCGCGGGTGTTTCTGAGATGCAGGTTACTCAGGGACTGCCAAGACTTATCGAAATTTTTGACGCAAGAAAAAAACCAAGCTCCCCTAAAATGGAAATTTATCTGAAAAAAGAGTATAATAATGAAAAAGACGCCAAGATCTTTGCGGAAAAAATCAAAGAAATAACAGTAAAAGATATAGCCTCTGAGATAAGCATAGATTTCTCTGATAAAAAAATAGAGATAAAGATAGACAAAGAGGGTTTGCGGCAAAGCCATTCTTCCCTTAAAAAAGTGACTGACAAGTTAAAGGAACTTGGTTTTTCCAGCAGGGAAAAAACAGATTTAATATCTGTAAATGCTTCAGAGATGAGTTTTAAGGATGTCTATAAACTAAAAGAAAAGTTAAAGAAGACGGTAATTTCGGGGGTAAAGGGAGTAAAACAGATTCTCATAGTAAAGAGGGATAATGATTATGTGGTCATTACCCTTGGAACAAATCTCAGGAAAATTCTCGAGATGAAGGAAGTAAATCCGCAAAAGATTATTTCAAACGATCTCCACGAGGTTACAGATGTTTTTGGCATCGAGGCCGCAAGACAGCTTATAATAGAAGAGATTCAGCAGGTTCTGAATACACAGGGGCTTGATATAGACAAGAGGCACCTGAAGCTTGTTGCAGATGCAATGACAAATACAGGAGAAGTGAAAGGAGTTACAAGGATAGGAATAATAGCCCAAAAATCATCAATCCTCGCAAGAGCAACTTTCGAAACTCCTGTAAAACAATTCGTGAATGCTACTATAAAAGGAAACAAAGACCAGCTTACAAGTGTTATAGAAAATGTCATTCTCAACCAGCCGGTTCCTGTGGGAACAGGTCTCCCTGGCTTGCTCGTAAAGGTTGTTGGCCCCCTTATAAAAAAAGAGTCGCAGAAAAAGCCAGCTGAAGCAAAGATTGTTGAAGAAGTAAACAGGTAACTCCACAAAGATAAATAAAGAAATTACATAAATTTATAAAATAATTCTAATTCGCTTCATATAATACACAACAAAGAAAATGGCCAACACCATAGACATGCAGGATTTGCGTTATCTGAATTTATTCGAGACAATAATGGGGGTAAGAACCCGCTTCTGTTTTAGATACAACGACGCAATAATTTTTTCTGTGCCAAGGGAATTTGTTGCAAAATCCATCGGTGAAAATGGGAGAAATGTGAGAAAGATGTCTGAAATCCTGGGAAAAAGAATAAGGGTGATTGCATCCCCCCGTGGATTGCATGATGCAGAAAATTTCATAAGAGCCCTTGTTGCCCCCCTAACAATAAAAAGCCTTGAAATCACAGACAACGAACTCATTGTCGGCGGAGGAGCAAACAAGGCAGCTCTCATAGGCAGGAATAAGCGCAGGTTTCTGGAAATGCAGAAAATTGTGAAGGATTTTTTCGGGAAGGAGTTTAGGATTGCTTAGGCATGTAGCTTGTCCAAATAGGTTTCAACACGTATTTCTAATTTGGTATCAAAAACAGCTCCTCCACAGTACTCTCGATTTTGCAACCTTCTTATTCCCCTATTACTAATGTATACTGGTATTGGCGGATTGTTAAAATGCGACACAACATCCCTGCCGTCAAGACAGTCATAAGTTTGATCAGGCTCATAAACAAGCTGGACTTTAGTGTCTTTAAGAGGATCTTTGGGATGATATGTTTCAAGTTTAGAGGTAAGGGCAACTTTTTTTTCAGGCAAGCTTTCTTTAAGCAATCTTTCCAATTGCGATAATTCTTCATTTGTTATGATTAAGTGAATATCATTGTTACCTAATCTCTTAGATTTCATAAAAAAACCAATCTAATAAGACTATATAAAATTTATCAATATTCAGGAGGTATATTTCTCTGAAAACATTTTTAAACTAATTTCAGCACTTAGTTTTATGGTAAAAATAGAATTAAATTTTCCGGCAAGATTCAGCGGAGACTTAGAAAGGTATCACATATGGAATGTTAATAGTGCTATAAGAGCTTGTGTAAGAAGGCCTAATGAGTATGAGATTACGTTAATGGTTTATATGATACACCGGAAAGCTTTAGAGAGATTTGGATACGATCCAAAAAACTTGCTAAAGGAGATGAAGAATTAGTAAAAGGAATAGAAAGGAGAGTTAAAGCAATTTTGAATTAAATGGGACTAAAAAACGCGTTAAAGTTCAAAAAGAACAGGAAGAAATTCAGATGGAGCGACAGGAAATATAAAGCGAAAGCTCTTAACCTTTATTCCAAGTCAGACCCGCTGGAAGGAGCAAGCCAGGCCAAGGGAATTGTTCTTCAAAAAATTCAGAAAGAGGCTAAGCAGCCGAACTCTGCAATGAGAAAATGCTGCAAAGTCCAGCTGAAAAAAAACAGCAAGATAGTAACCGCCTTTATCCCTGGAAATCTCGCACAAAGATTCATAGACGAGCACGACGAGGTTTTGATTGAAAGAATAGGGGGAAAGCAGGGAAGAACAAAAGGGGACATTCCCGGCGTCAGATTTCAGGTTATTCAGGTAAATGACCAGCCGCTTCATCTCCTGTGGCTTGGAAAGATAGAGAAGGGTAGGAGATAATGAAAGAAAAAATTGTAAACAATTTTCCTTGCGTTGGTTTTTTAACAAAAACGCACCGGAAGGGTAGAAGATGATGAAACAAGAATTTAAATGTAAATATAATGTTCAATGATTAAAATGTTAATGTCAGTAAAATCAAATTTATTAATTATTAGCAATAGGAATTATCAGATAACTAAATTTTGGATAATATTTTAAAAAATGGAACCATTAAAATTCAAGATTTTTGATTTGTACGAAACAGAAAACATTGATGTTGAAGATCAGGGTCTGAAAAATGTGATAAACCTTAAGTCAAGGCTGATTTTGAAAAGCCACGGAAGAAATTTTCAGAAATTCGGGCAGACAAAAATAAATCTTGTTGAAAGGCTCATAAACAGGATTGGAGTTGCAGGACACAGGGGGAAAAAGCATAAAATAATCTTAGGGACCTCTACAGGAAAATATTCAAGAAACGCGGGGATTGTTTTGGAGGCACTCGGTCTTATAGAGAAAAAAACAGGAAAAAATCCCGTAATAGCTTTTGTGAAGGCTGTTGAAAAATCGGCTCCAAGAGACGAGGTAACTGCAATTGAATATGGCGGAGCAAGATATCCCCAGTCGGTCGATGTCTCTCCTATGAGACGTGTGAACCTTGCCATAAGAAATCTGGTGCATGGAGCTTCTGACAAGGCATTCAACAAAAAGAAAAGCATTTCACAGGCCCTCGCAGAAGAAATAATTCTTGCCTCTGAAGGAAACGGTGAGAGCTTTGCAATAAGAAAAAAGATAGAATCCGAAAAGCAAGCTGACAGCGCGAGATAAACTTCGCCCAAGCGTGGTCAAAGTAGAGAAACAGGCTGATTCCGCAAGATAAATCTATTCTTTGACAGTTAATTGCTCTAATGTTTCCTGGTATGCCATTAAAACAGGATTTTTATCGTGAGGCTCAACAAAAATTAATGTTCCTGTGGAATATAAGAATGCAACAAATCTTGGTGTTGTTCCATCTTCCATCATAGGATAACCATCTCTCATTTCGCTGGGAAGAACATGATAAAGTGCTTTGCTAATGACTGATTCATTTAAGGAAAATCCTAACTCATTCAGTTTTCTGATGGCCTTATTTAAATTTCCAAACTTGTGCTCTATTATCATGTCAATTTCTCTTGTTTCAGCCTTTAAATTATTTTCTGTCTTTCATCTTTCCTGCATCTCTGTATTTCCGCATTTGCACAAGAAACTTTATAAACAATTTTTTTCTTCATTAACTATTATCTTGTCTTCAAAGAAATTTTCAAAATGGCGGAAAAGGAAACACAGTTCGAAAAGATAAAAAGACTGAGCAAAAACCAGAAGCATGTAAGAAACATTGCAACTAGTGCACACATTCACCACGGAAAAACAGCCCTCACAGACAACCTTCTGGCTGCATCAGGTCACATGGCTGCAAAGTCTGCAGGAAGCCTTGAGAAAGGAATGGCAACATGGCAGCACGCCGATGAGCAGGAAAGGCTGATGACAGTCGATGCCGCAAATGTTTCCATGGTTCACAATTTCCATGGCCAGGAATATCTGATTAATTTAATTGATACTCCTGGACACGTCGATTTTTCGGGGAATGTTACGAGGGCCATGAGAGCCATTGATGGGACTGTTGTTCTCGTGGATGCTGTTGAGGGAATAATGCCGCAAACAGAAACAGTGATAAAACAGGCATTGAGGGAAAGAGTCAGGCCTGTCTTGTTCATAAATAAAGTTGACAGGCTGTTCAAAGAATTAAAACTAACGCCAGAGCAAATGCAGGAGAGATTCATAAAGATTTTTCATGAGTTCAACGATTTAATAAAAAAAATTGCAGAGGAGGAATACAAGGAAAAATGGTTTGTAGACATAAAAGACGGAAGCGTTGCGTTTGGCTCAGCAAGGGAGAATTGGGCGCTTTCTGTGCCTTTCATGGAGAAAAAAGGAATTAAATTCAAGGACATAGCCAAGCTCTACGAGATGAGCGAGGAGGAAAAAAAGGCATGGGTATGGAAAAATGCCCCGCTTTATGAAATTCTTCTTGACATGGTTGTAAAGCATCTTCCAAATCCGATTGAGGCCCAAAAATACAGGATTCCGAAAATCTGGCACGGAGAGCTGGATTCTGACTTAGGAAAAAGCCTGTTGCATTGCGATCCTGATGGAAAAGTTGCTTTCGTGATTACAAGAATTGTCATTGATCCGAGAAGCGGGAAAGAGATTTCAGCAGGAAGATTATTCTCTGGAACATTGAAGACAGGGATGGAAGTTTACCTCAATCTCGCAAAGAAAAAACAGAAGATACAGCAGCTCTTCGTTTACAACGGAGTAAAACCTGAGCAGATAGAAGAAATCGGGGCAGGAAATGTCATTGCGATATCTGGCGTGACAGGAGAGGCAGGAGAAACCATAACCCTTGCTCCTGAAACAGCATTCGAGGAATTAAAGCATATATTCGAGCCTGTCATAACAAAAGCGATTGAAGTAAAAAAGACCGCAGACTTGCCGAAACTTGTTGAGATACTGAAGAAAGTCGCCAAGGAAGACCCTTCGATAAAGATAGAGATTAACGAGCAGACAGGAGAGAGTTTAATGAGCGGTATGGGTGAGCTTCATCTCGAAATCATTGAAAACAGGATAAAAACGGAAAAGGGGCTCGATGTCAAGACCTCTGAACCGATAATAGTTTACAGGGAGACTGTGGGAAAAGAATCCCCTTCTGTAGAGGGAAGAAGTCCTAATAAGCACAATAGCTTCTACATAAAAGTCGATTCCCTTGAAGACAACGTTTACGCGGCAATAAAATCAGGGGAACTGCGCGAAGGAAGAGTAAAGAAAAAGAGCGACGAACTTTTCAATGTTCTTTCAAAACTCGGCTGGTCTGGGGATTCGGTAAGGGATGTCAGGGATATTTACAAGGGAAATGTCTTCATGGACGAAACTCGTGGTGAAGTGCATATAGGGGAAGTTCTCGAGATGGTCTTGGATGCTTTCGAAATGGTGATAGACCGGGGACCAATGGCAAGAGAGCCATGCATGAAAATGAAAGTTTCTCTCACAGACATAAGACTTCACGAAGATGCGATTCATCGTGGCCCTGCACAAGTTTATCCTGCTGTCAGGGAAGCTATAACAGAAGCCATGAAAAAGGCAAATTCCTATCTTCTGGAACCGCTGCAGACTTATCTTTTTGAAATGCCTGACAAATTCCTCAGCGCTGTTACAAAACTCGTCGGCAGCAAGCGTGGGCAGCTTCTTGAAGTAAAGCATATAGAAGGGCATGCAGATATGAAAACTAAGCTTCCTGTAGCAGAGATGATTGGATGGTCTTCGGATTTGCGAAGCGCGACAGAAGGAAGGGGTTCAAGCTCGCTTCTTGACCAGAGCTTCGAGAGGGTTCCAGCAAGCCTTCAGAAAGATGTCATAAGAGAAATAAGAAAAAGGAAGGGATTGGCGGAAAACCAATAATTTTTGAACATAAATTTTTAAAAAGAATTAAACTGTATGAAATATATGAGATTTAGCATTGATAACAGATTTTCAAATGTCTCGCTTGGACAGTTCAGAAAAACTGCACATAATTTAGACTCTTCTTTGAAGATAATCAGGCCTAAAATAGAAAGCGGATTATTATTGACTACTAATTGGGAGGATTATAATGGTTTTGGAAGCCTTACAGTCTTAACTCCAGAAGTTGAAGAAGCATTAGCAAGAAGAGAAAAATTTCAATTAGTTGATTTGAATGGGAGTTTATGGACAGGGTCATTTAAAATCGAGATGTTTATTAGAGATAATTCTTCAAGTGAACCCTATATGATTTGCTTAAGTAATGAAGTTAGGGAGCCAAAAAGATTATTTTTTTATGGTCAATGCCTTGATGAACAATCCGAAAAAGTCTTTGAAAGTTTCAGAAGAGGTAGTTTGCTTCAAAGAGTGGGGGATGGTTATCATCATGAAACTTCTGGGTTTGCTTTGAGCCACGCTTTAGCAAGTTTAAAATCTCTTTAGATAAATAATTGTTATCTTATAAACATCAACAATCTATTTAGCCTACTTAAATTATAATTTCTCTGAAGCTTGTAATAGTTTTCTTGCGTGTATCTTGGAATGCATTATCTCAACGACGTTGTTGCCGGCTTTATCCTGGGTTATTTTATTGGTGATTCAGGCATTTTTCTCGCTGAAAAACTCAAAAGATGGCTAAAGTTGCCGAAAGATTTTTAAAGCTAAATTTTCATTAATCTCTATTAAAGATTCTTCATAGAATTTTTACAACAAGAATGGCTAAAGAAAAACCAAATATGAACGTCATCTTCGTCGGGCACGTCGATGCAGGAAAATCGACAATAGTCGGAAGAATGCTTTTCGATACAGGTGCTGTTACAGAGCAGGAAATGACAAAGCTGAGGCAGGAAGCTGAAAAACACGGAAAAATTGGTTTCGAGTTTGCTTATGTCATGGACAGGATAAAAGAAGAAAGGGAGCGTGGTGTGACAATAGATCTTGCTTACAGGAAGATAATGACTCAAAAATATCAGATAACAATCATTGATGCGCCAGGGCACAGGGACTTTGTCAAGAACATGATAACAGGGGCTTCGCAGGCAGACTGCGCTTTCCTCGTAATTGCAGCCCCTGCGGGAGTTCAGCCCCAGACCACAGAGCACTTATGGCTCTTAAGGACAATGGGTGTTAAAAGCATTGCAGTAGCCATAAACAAGATGGATGCTGTTGGTTACAAAGAAGAAAAATTCAACGAAGTCAAAGGAGAAGTCGGAAAGCTTTTACAGGGAGTTGGAATAAACCCTGAAACAACTCCATTCATCGCATGCTCTGGCTTGAAAGGCGATAATGTTGCAAAGAAATCCTCAAACATGGCTTGGTACAAGGGACCTACTGTTCTTGAGCAGTTTGACCAGTTCCCTCCATCTAAACTTCCTACAGACCTACCTATGAGAATGCCTGTACAGGATGTTTATGAAATCACAGGTATAGGAACAGTTCCTGTGGGAAAAATAGAAACAGGAATAATGAAAGTCGGACAAAAAGTAGTAGTATTGCCTGGAAGAACTGGAAAAGGAGTTGAAGGAGAAGTTAAGACAATAGAGATGCATCATGAATCTATTCCTGAGGGTATCGCAGGAGACAATGTAGGAATCAGCATAAGGGGTGTTGGAAAAAAAGACCTTGCAAGGGGAGATGTAATTTGTGATGCTGCAAGGCCATCAAATGTTGTTGAAGAATTTATAGCAACAATCACAGTCATAAATCATCAGACGGTTCTGGCAAAAGGTTATACTCCTGTTTTCCATGTTCACACAGCACAGGTTCCTTGCCAGTTTATCGAGTTGATTGAACAGATTGACCCAAGATCTGGGGAAATAATAAAAAAAAGTCCAGACTTCCTAAAAAATGGGGATAGTGCAAAGGTTAGGATAAAGCCCCAGGGAAATCTCTGCCTGGAAACCCAGAAAGAAAATCCATACATGAGCCGTTTCGCTGTGAGGGACGCAGGCTCAACTGTAGCAGCAGGAATCTGCACTGAGATTGTGAAGAAGAAATAATTCTCTACAAAGTTAACTCTTTGCAGAGTGATTCTAATCCTGAAGAATTCTCATGAAATAAGATTATTTGTTTTTGGATAATATCCTTGCCATCGCCTGATAGTGCTTGGTAATTATCTACTAAGCAGGCGACGCCTCCTTTAATTAGATAGACTCTAACATCATAGCCAGATTTTACATATCCAATTTCACAGGGGGATTCCCGTACTGAATTTTGACTAATCGGATATGGCAGTTCATCATTTTTATGGCGAGCTCTTAGCCTTTCAGCTATTTTATCAAATAGTTCATCATCTAATTTAGTAGAATCTTGGGGGATATTTTCTGGAACTCTATCACTGTTAAATAGGTTTCTCCTTACAAAAGTGCGTTGGAGCATTTTATTATGTTTGGAAATATCTATTTAAAGTTAATTTTAGTCTAATATAATCATTATTCTGTTCAGATAAATTAGTAATGTAACATATTTATTCCAAAATCCCACAACAATTCTTAAATACTCAAATAGATTATTCTTTGTATGCTAAGAGATACATTAAAGCCAGGGATGACAAAATCAGAGATTGAGCAGTTTCTTCAGGGCAAAGGGGATTATGTTCAAATAGATCACCTTGGCAGATTTCTGAAAGAGCCCATGGCCCTTGAGACGAAGAAGTTCGTTTTTCTGAAACTCGCTGGTCTTTACGAAAAAGCCAAGATGTTCGATGAGGCTGCTAAAATGTATGACAATGCTGCAGGACTTTCAATAGCCTTTGTGGAAAAAATAAAACATTACATGAAAGAGACAGAGTTCTATGCAAAACTCGGTGCTTTCGACAGGGTGGAGCAGGCCATGAAAAAAGCAATGACCCAGGCAAATTTCAGGGAGCAGGAAGAAATAAGAATCTCGGTAAAAATGTTTTACAAAGAGCAGGCAAAGGTTTGCGAGGCAGAATTAAGGAGAAACCAGGCAACAAGATTCTATGAAAAAATTTTGGAGATGAGAATTTCTGAGCAGGAAAGAGCGGAAATTGGGGGGAAGCTGCTCGAGCTATACAAAAGTCTTGGAAAAATCCACGAATACAGAGCTTTGGAGAAAAGTATACAAAAACTTTAAAACAATCTACCAAAAAATAAGATATTCTTCTATTTTTTTAGTTTAGTTCTATTTTCCATGATAAATTTCCTAAGATCATAAAAGTTTGCTTGTTTGATTCCAAAGATAGATAATAGTTCTAAAGGACGCCTAAACCTATCAGGAGATATATTGAATTCCTCATAAATTTCTTTTTCTTTTTCTAAACTATAGCCTGGAATCTTTCTTAAGATTGGAAGAATTTTTTCTATTGACATGTTATTATCCATCCACACTCCTGGACACCACGTCTTTTTCTGAATGGAACTGAGTATACTTTCGGCATTGCTCTTTCTTGTGTAAGGTTCCTGAAAACGTCTAAGAAGACTTTCATCACAGCCTTGCCAGTACAGATCACTTGTTATTTCATCATTTCTATAAGCTTTTTCAAATCCCGATAATCCTACTAAAAACGCTTTTGCTAATCCTTCTTTAGATATTGGCTTTCCGTATCTTAATGAAAATCTCATTGATGAGGGGTTATATGCATAATATGGGTCTACTCCTGAGAGACTAGAGGGACCTTTTGGATAAACAATCCGTTCTTGATCTATTTCTTCCATGAATTCGTCTATATGAAGAGCATTGAATTTTTTTGGTACCTGTGTAGCAGTTTGCACATCAAATCCAAAGCTTTCTTCATCAATAGGGAATGGATACTTATAATCTTCATAAGAATGTATTCTATGTGTATGTGCTAATCTTCCCACAACTTCGAGAGGAGTTTCTAAACAGTATCCAATATTTTCACTTATTGAATGTCCAGATCTGTTATAATCTAAAACCATTCCTTCTATTTTTATCTCGCTTGGCATTTTGTTATTCCTGTAGTGATTACTACTTCAAAATAAGAACATTTCGATTATATAAATAATTGTTGTTCTAAATGGTCGACAGATTTATATAGCAAGATATGTGGGTATTAGCATGACGGCACATCCTGTAGAAAGATTAAAAGAATACGGGCTTTCGCAAAACGAAGCGATAATTTATATAGCTTTACTTAAAACAGGGGAAGCATCAGCACAGAAAATCGCAAAAAATGCCAAATTACCCCGTACAACTTCTTACCATCTGCTTGACAGTCTTTCGCAAAGGGGATTGGTGAGCTATGTAATAAAAGGTAAGGTCAAGTATTTTCAGGCAGCTTCGCCTAAAAGATTAACTGAAATTCTTGAAGAAAAGAAGAGAATGATACAGGAATTTATTCCTGAATTGATGGGCATTGCGGAAACTATAAAAGAAAAGCCACGAGTTGTGGTATTTGAAGGATTAAATGGTATTAAAACAATCTTACAAGACGTTTTGCAAGAAAAGCGCGAGATCCTGCATTATGGAGATATAATTTCACTACAAAATGCTCTCCCTTTTATTTTTCCACAATTCATAAAAAGGCGTGTTGAAAAGAAAATTCCCATAAGAATCATTTGTAAGAGAGAGGATGCCCATAAAGAACTCCTTAGAACTGCAAAGAAAGAGTACAGACAATTTATATTTATACCAAAAAATTACATTTTTAAGTCGAGCATATTCATTTATTCTGATAAGGTTGCCATATTGAGTTTGCAAAGCGAACCCTATTATGGGATTATTATAGAAGACAAAGATTATTATGAAACACAGAGAAATATTTTTGGAATGTTAAAGGATGCTTATGCACGGTATTAAGAGCCTATATGCCCAGAAAGCCTTAAAAACTCAAGATATCTTAAAAAAAGGTAGAAAGATATTGGGAGATAATTGTCAAAGATTATCACAATCACATTCAATTTTATTCGTTAGCATTATTGCTTAAAGAAAGAAAGCAGAAGCACAAATGTCTTCTGGATATTTTTCTATATAATTAAATAAATTTGGACACAATCCAAAAGGAAAACAAAATGGCAAAAATAAGCCCTGTATCAATCAAGTATATGATACATGCGACTTTCCGTGTTGAAGGCGCTTTGGAAAAGCCAGACGTAATCGGAGCCATCTTCGGGCAGACAGAAGGCCTGCTTGGAAGCGAACTCGAAATGAGGGAGCTGCAGAAAGAGGGAAAAATTGGAAGGATTGAAGTTGAACTCGAAAGAAAAGACAAGATAACCACGGGAATGATAAATATTCCCACAGCCCTTGATCAGTCAGAGACAACGCTAATCGCTGCAGCTGTAGAGACCATAGAAAAAATAGGTCCCTGCGACGCCCAGATTGAAGTTGAAAGGATAGAGGATGTGCGCGGAAGCAAGAGAGATTACATAATCGGGCGTGCAAAGAAGCTTATGTCTGAGCTGAAGGGAACAACCGATTCCAGAGAAATTTCAAAGGAGATAAAGGAGTCTGCAAGAACTGCCAATGTTAAAGAGTATGGAGAGGAAAAACTTACTCACGGAGATATTTCCGGCAGTGAGATTATCGTTGTAGAAGGAAGGGCAGATGTCCTGAATTTAATGAGGGCAGGAGTAAGCAATGTAATCGCTATGAACGGTACAAAGCTTCCTGAAAGCATAAAGACCCTTTCTGAAGAAAAGGAAGTCACTTTGTTCATAGATGGGGACAGGGGCGGAAAGCTTATAGCTAAAAACGTCACAGACAATGCCAGAATAAAGTATATTGCCGTTGCCCCTGACGGAAAAGAAGTAGAAGAGCTAACAGGCAAAGAAGTCCTTATTTGCCTGAGAAAAAAAGTTCCTGCAAGAGAATTCTTGTCCAGGGACAGATTTTCAGAAAGAGCTTCTGAATCAAGAACCGGAAGCTCTTCCTTTTCTTTTTTAAATGAAAACACAAAAAAAAGAATAAGAGAAATAGCAAACGAAAACCAAGGCGAAGGAAAAGCCATACTTCTTGACTCTGATTTAAAGGAAATAGAGATATTTCCTGTAAAAAGCCTTTCTGCTGGCTTAAGAAAAACAAAAGAAAAACCTTACGCAGTAATTTTTGACGGCACTGCAAACCAAAATACAATAGATGACATAAAAGACTCTGGTGCAAAGATTCTGGTGGCAAAAAACTTCACCGCTACCGATACAGAGATTGAGTTAATGGGTTTTTAATCAGGCATTTCTAAAAGTAAGTCTTCCAAGATTAACTCCCTGTAACTCACAGCGAGTACTATAGTAACTCTATAATTACGACAACACCATAAAGTTTATAAATGAAATCCAAGTCAACTATTTCACAGGAAACTTCGTTTCCGGAGACAAAAAATAAATAAAATGATACACAAAATGGAAAAGAAATTTTTGGTTTCTTTCCTATTAGCGGTGAGTGTTTTGTTCCTTGCTGCTACTGTAAGCGCTACCAATTTTGCAACCATCACAAATGTTGAAGTTGATGGCGTTGATTGGAATAGCAATCCGGCAATAGTTGTCGGGGATTCGGTAACTATAAGAGTTGACTTTAATTCTTTCGTTAGCGCATCTGACGTTACAGTAGAAGTGGAACTTGAAAGCGACAAAAAGGATGTTAGATTAGAGACTAGGCCTTTCGATGTCGAGACAGGACAAACATACACAAGATCCTTGAGGCTCGAAGTTCCTTTTGACCTGAAAGACACGCTTAGCGAATTTGTTACTTTAACCGTTGAAATTAGCGGAGACGGTTTCAAAACAACAGAGTTCAGGGAACTGAGACTTCAGAGAACTGCTTTCGATGCAAGCATAAAGGCGATTAGTGTTCCTCAGAGAGTCGGTGCCGGAGAAACTTTCCCGGTCGATGTTGTTCTGAAGAACATAGGTTACAACGATCTTGATGACCTTCTCGTGACTGCAAGTATGCCTGCCCTTGGCTTAGAAAGAACAGCTTTCTTCGGAGACATCGTGGCATTGGAATGTGACGATAAAGCTTCATCTGTAGAGAATTACGGTGTCGAAGGTCTAACGAGAAAGTGCGATGAAGATGACCAAGACACAGTCGCTGGAAGAGTATTCCTTCAGTTGCCGTGGGATGTTGCAGCCGGTGTCTATGCGCTGGAAGTAACTGTCGAGAACGATGACACGAGTTCAAGCAAAATCGTTCAGGTCGCTGTAGAGAACGCCTTTTCTTCAGGAAACTTTATAGTTTCCGGAAACCAGTTGCTAATAGTGAATCCTACAAACCAGGTAGTTGTCTACAGGGTTGTTCCTGAATCCACAGGTGCTGTTTCGGTCAGCGTGAGCGACAGTCTTGTCGCAGTTCCAGCTGGATCAAGCAAGACAGTTCTTGTTGACGCAACGTCAAATGTTGCAGGAACACAGACATTTGCAGTGAATATTTTCTCTGCAGACGGTTCCCTCCTAGAAAGGGTGGAATTTGCTACATCTGGAAACGGAAAGGATAGCGGCGCCGCAAGTTCAATCGTTGTATTAACAGTCATACTGGCAATAATATTCATAGTATTGCTAATTGTTCTGATAGTACTGATTGGAAAGAAACCTGAAAAGGAAGAATTCGGAGAAAGCTATTACTAAATTTTTTATTTTTAGCTTTCTTATTTTTTTTATTTTTATTATTTTTTATTTAGTCTTTCTTCATTCTTTATTTAGAGGGAAAACAGATTTTAATTCAAACGAAAAGAAGAATGAAAAAAATAAAACTCGGACAATTAGAAGTTGATTTAGGAGAACTGACTGATTTCATAGTTGAAGCCAAGAAAAATGGCTATGCTGCGGGCGGAGAAAAAAGAAGATGGTCAGATGGGTCAAAAACATTCACCTTCCATAATGGGAATTTTCATTACAGAGACAATTATGCTGGCTCTTATCAGGCACCAGGTAGCGAAATAGTAAGATGGAAGAAACCAGATGGCCAGAGAATATGGCAGATGTCTTATTCTGGAGGAATACGTCCAGAGTTTTGGGGAAACTCGGAATTAAAAGATCAAACTCTTGGATTTCTTAAGGGAGCTTTACTAAAAGTAAGTCATGCTCATCCTTTTAGAGGTCCTGAAAGATATAGAGACGGGGGTTTAATATACATCTTAACAATAGATGGGGACATCAGGAAATTCCGTGGCCATGAATGTATAATAAATGAAGATTCTGATGGTGTTATATTCTCACAACATATAATTGGCTGCTTGGTTGTGCCTTAAAAAACATCATTCCCCAATAAAAGGCACGAAGACAAATCCCGGAAGCCTTTTTATCATCTCAAATTCAGAGCTTGATTTTCTTTGGATAGCAATGATTTCTTGTTCAAAACGGGAGCCTTTTGGAGCAACAAGAATCCCTCTGTTTTTCAGCTGGCTCATTATTTCTTCAGGAATATTTCTCATGGCGGCGCTGATAATTACTGAATCAAATGGTGCTTTTTCCGGAAGGCCTTTAGAGCCGTTTTTATTGTATACATTGATATTGTCATATTCAACAAGATTTTCCTTTGATTTTTCAGCAAGTTCTTTTACAATTTCCAGTCCGTAAACCTTGCCTTGTTCACCGACAATTTCTGAAAGCAAAGCAAGAACATAACCGCATCCAGAGCCGATTTCAAGAACTTTCTGTCCCTTCCTTAAATCCAGAAGAGAGAGCATCACAGCAATCGTGTATGGCTGGCTTATTGTTTGGCCATGACCTATTGGAAGAGCAGTGTCCTTGTAAGCCATTGCCTTTATGTTTTTAGGAATGAAATCCTCTCTTTTGACTGAAGAGAATGCATCAAGAATTTTTTCGGAAAATCCTTTTTCCTTAAGGCTATTTAGGAGCTCTTTCTTGTTCATTTTTAGTTGAAACACTTCGAATTTATATATTTTTTAAAAGACAACAATTCTTATAAAGTACCATTTTTTAGGCTTTTAACAATGAAAGTAGCTATTTATTGTGAATTGCCAGGAACATATTTAGAACATGTTAGGGGAATGCTTTCTGATCTTGAAATACTCGCAACAAAAGAAATTCCACATGACGAAAGAATAAAAGCTTTGCTTACAGACCCAACAGTAAAGGAGAGAATAATAAGGGTTAGGGTTGGTTCTCCAATTTTTTATAATGTTGCAGATTATGCTCAAGATGAAATAGGGAGAGAGATATTATTAAGTAGGAAAGAATATACTTCCAAAGAATTTAGACCTACACCTTCAAGCTAATTATCTTTGAAACTCCCTCATGCATGCTCACACCATATAGGTTTGTGGCTCTGGAAATGACTTCATCGTTGTGTGTTATAACTAGGTACTGTCCTTTCTGCATGTACTTATTAAGAAGGCCTGCAAGCCTTTCTGAATTCCTTTTGTCGAGGGCAGCATCTATTTCATCCAGAAGGTAGAAATAGTAAGGTCTATATTCCTGGATTGCAAAAATTAGAGACAGGGCAACAAGAGTCTGCTCTCCTCCTGAAAGTGACTTTACATCGAAGTATCTTCCATGCCCTGTCTTTACAGTTATTTGGACTCCTGTTCCTGGTTCAAAGGGCTCTTTTGGATTTTCAAGCTCAAGATAAACATGTCCTTTTGGGCTTAGCTCGGAGAAATTTCTGGAGAACAGTTCATTGAGTGTTTTCAGCGTTTGCAGGAACACTTTTTTCTTTTTTGTGTCTATCTCTTCTATTATTTTCAGGACTCCCTGTTTTTCTTTTTCTATGATTTCTGCTTTTTCTTTTATCAAGTCATATTCTTTCTTTATTGAGTCATAGACCTCAAGAGAGCGGAGGTTTACAGAACCGATAGTTAAAAAAGCCTCTTGGGATTTTACAAGCCTTTCGGTTAATGCCTCCCTGTTGCCTCTTATTAAATCTGCTTCACCAAAACCAGAGAGTTCTGTCTGGAGATTTTCTGCTTCTGCGTCTGTTCTTGCTTTTTCTATTTTCAGCTCATTGGTTTGCTGCTCTACATTATATATTTCCTGCTGTTTTTTTGAGATTTCAAGCTTTAGGTCATTGGTTTTTCTCTGTGCACTGTCTCGCTCAGAAATAAGCTCTTTGAATTTTTTTGAAAGCTGCTCTTCCTGAAGCCTTTTTTTCTGCAGTATCTTTTCTTTTTCTTCAATATTCTTTGTTAAGGATGAAAGCTCCTCACTTAGTTCTTCTTCATTCCTTAAAGCCTGCTTTATCTGCACTTTAAGACGTTCAATTTCGCTTTCCTTGAAAGAGACCTCTGAATCAACATTTTCCCTTGTTCTTATTGAGACTTCCTCTACTTCTATTCTTAGTACTTCATATTTCTCCTCTATTCTTTGATTGGCCCCGACTTCTTCCTCAACTTTCTTTCTTTTTTTCATGACAGACGAAATTTCCTCCTTGATAGCATCTGCCTTTTTCTGAAGGTTTTTGATTTGTTCTTTCTTTTCTTCTATAGAGGAAAGCTTTCCCAGATCCGAGCCTGTTTTTGATATTTCGCCAGAAATCTGCTCTGTTTCCTTGGAGAGCAACTCTTTTTTTTCGCGGATTTCTTTAAGCTCTCTGTTTGAAGATTCAATATCTTTTTTCAGAAAGTCTATTCTTGGAAAAATTTCTTTTTTTATTATTTCCATATGCTCCCTGGTGATTTTACTTTTGCAGACAGGGCATACGTCCATTTTTGAGATTTTTTCGAGCATTTTGTTGTGGTTTTCTATTTCAGACTCGTTTGCATAGCTTATTCTCTCAAGTTCATTTTCTCTTTTTGATAACGAATTCGAGGCCTCATTTTTCTCTGCAAGACCATGCCTTAATTTGCTCATTTTTTCTCTTGATGATCTTTTATCAAAGAGTGCTGCGGAAATATTTTCTATCTGCTTAAGAAGAAAATCGGATTCGCCGATGTAGCTCTGGAAGAGGTTGTTTTTGTCTTGAAGAATTTCCTTTAAGCTTTTCAATTCTGATTTTGCCATGTAGAACTTTTTTCTTAGAGCATCAAGCTTTTCCAGCTCTAGTTTTTTCCTTTCAACTTCCCTGAGTTTGGTCTCAGAACTAAACCCTGTTTTTTTCAGACTTTTAACAACTTCACCAATAACCTTTAGTGTTTCCTGGAATTCTTTTTTCTGCCCTGATAACTCTGAGATTTTTGATGCGTGGTTTTCTTTTCTTACATTCAATGCAGCAAGGTCTGCTCTTAGATTGGCTATTTCGGAGTTCAAAGCCTCTTGTTCAAGTCCGGTTGATTCCTGAATCTGCCTGTTTATTCCAGATATTTTCAATTCCAGATTTTTTATTTCTGTCTCAAAGCCAAGCACCGCTTTTCTTACCGAGCTTATTTCTTTGTTTTTTTCAGATATTTTTGAGTTTATCGTCTCTGCCCCTCTTTTCTTTTCCGACAAAGACAGGTTTATTATGCTGGCCTTCAGTTTCCTGATTTCTGCCTCAAGTTTCTTGTATTTGAGTGCTTGCTGCCTTTCTTTCTCTAAGTTGTTCAAATATGCCGTCCTTTCCCTCAGCACAAAATGAACTTCCTTCAATTTTTCCTCTGTTTTTTCAAGTTCGTGCATTGACTTTTCCTTTCTTGTTTCGTATACTGAGATTCCAGAAACCTCTTCAATTACCGAGCGCCTCTCCTCTGTCTGCATTCTCACAAAATTTTGAATCTCTCCTTGGAGTATTATGTTGAATCCCTGGGGGTCTATGCCTGCCTGCGCGAGCAAAGAGAGAACCTCCTGCCTTGTTTTCGTTTCGCCGTTAATTTTGTAAATGCTTTGTCCGTTTTTTCTCACTATTCTTTTTATCATGATCTCCTGTTTTTCTATAGAGAAGATTTTCCCGGAATTATCAAAGACTATTTCTACAGATGCTTCTTTCGCAGGAGCCATATCCTTTCCTCCGAGAAAGATTAGATTGCCTGCCCTGGCAGCCCTTAAAGATTTCATGCTCATCCTTCCTAGGACAAAGCAGATAGCGTCAGAGATGTTTGATTTTCCAGAGCCGTTTGGCCCAAGAACCACATTTATTCCCGGGGTAAATGGGATTTCAGTTTTTCTTGGAAAGCTTTTAAAGCCCTGCATTATCAGCTTTTTTATATACATTTTCAATTCAACATATATGGTCTTTTAATTATTTTTATATTTGAGGATATGCTCCAGGATAATAATCTAATTTATCTTCATTAATTACCACAACGAAGTCGTAATGCTTAATTGTATCTGAAAACTTATCTCTCAGATCCAACATTATTTTATGAAATTTATTAAAATTTTCAATTTCAAAATCAAGTTCAATATCCCAGGAACCTATTACATTGATTATATAAGTAAGATTTTTTAAATTATTGCAATAACTAAAAAATTCTTCATATTTTTCTTTTGTTTGACTTTTGAATTTTATTAAAGCCTTGCAATAAATCCAATCAAGTTTATTAAGGTTAAGAAAGATTCTACTTATTAAAATTATCTTTTCTTTTTTTAAGTTTTTTATTCTATAATTTACAATTCTTGGGGTGGTTTTTAGCCTATAAGCAATTTCAGTTATTGGCATTCTTGCATTATTAACCAATAATTTAATAATTTCTTCATCTATTTTATCAATCTTTAAGTTTCCTATTTGTTCTCCTTGATAAACCACAGGATAACGTCTTTTTTCTTCCAAGAGGTAGTCTTTTCTCCAGTGGGGAACACCTAAACTGATAGACGTTTCCCTAGAAGAAATATATTGACTGAATTTTTCATCTAATTCTTTTATTGCTTCGTCAAATTCATACACATCTTTCACGAGATATCCCACTATAAGATCCCATTTTCCAGAGCAGGTTGCTATCCATTCTGTTTTTTTGTGTGCTTTAAGAAACTCTGTGATTTCATTTATTTTTTGTTTATCTGCATTCTCAAAAGAAAGATAAATTTTGTATTTTGATAAACCTAATTTATATGTATCAATAACAGTGGCAAATCTTGAAATATACTTTTCTTTGATTAGTCTTTTTATCCTATAAGCAACTGTTTGTTTTGATAAGGCCACTTTTTTACCTATCTCCGAATCTGTCTGTCTGGAATCTATATCTAACTGATAAAGTATTTTTCTATCTTTTAAATCTAAAATATCTTTAATCATATTTTACTTATATTCAAATTATTTATAAACTTTGTTATTTTGACAAAAAAATATATAGAATATTATATATACTTATTGTTATTTAATAATAGTAACTAAATAAGGAATAATAAGGTAAAAATGAAAAGCAATCATTCAACAGGAACAGAAATTCCCATGTGGAAAAAATGGGAAAGATTTGATGGAAGAAGTTATCTACGAGACGGTGTCTTGCGGGCCATTAGAGAAAAAAAGTTTGAAACTGCCTTGGGTTTAGTTTGTATGTATGAAAATCATATGCATCTTCATTCAGGCATTCCGTATGGAAAAAATCCCCATATTAATGAAACAATTTCTGCTCTGGAAAACAGAATTAAAACTTCACTAATATGCTCTAGAATTTTAGGAGAAACATATAACCCTTTTTGTCACAATGTTTTTAACGATGTTTATGACAGGGCTGTAGATAATCTCTTAAGATTGTGTAAAACTATAGAAGGTAGACTTGAATATAATTTAGAAAGAGGAAGAAAAGACCTAAAGGAAGCAAGAGGATATATTTTTAATTTTAGCCAAGAGACTGATGAAGCTATTGAACTTGCTAAAAAAGGATCAAAGTGGTCAAATGCTTTAAATCGTATTAGAAAACCTAGTCGTAAAAACGCAGAAGAGATGAAGAAAAGGGGGGTTTATTCGTATGCTCACTCTGCGATTCCTGATAGAATTTTTAGTGATGAGTTAAAGAGGGAAAAAGAAATTGAATCTTACAGAGATTTTTTCTCCCAAAAACTTGAAGAAGCTCAAAGATTGAAAGAAGAACGTCATCAGAAACATCTGGAATTGAAAAAAGAAAATGAGAGACTAAACCAAGAAAGAAAATCTAAAGACACACAAATTAAAACAAATGAAGTTTTTGTAAAACCCAATTTTATTTCAAGGCTTAAGAGAATATTTTTTAATTAACAAGTTTTTAAAGAATTCGGGGGTTTTAATTAACCATATTGTTTTACCTCACTTTAATAGTCAAAGCAATACAAAGATAAGATTTTATGGCAAGTTAACATAGATACTAAGTCCGCCTTCTTCTTCACCATGATAAATACCACTAGTACTCACATCAGTCAATCCTTGTGATTCTAGATATCTAATTAATTCGCCATATGCAGGGTGTTGCATTAATTCCTCTTTTGTCATAGGTCTTCTAACATGGTTTAAGAATAAAAGTTCATACCAAGGCAGACCTTTTCTTGCTGCTTCTTCAAGTTTCTGAGGTAGAGTAGAAATAAGTGCCCTCACTTTAACCCTTTCAGATTCTATAAAATTGTTTTGTCTGGTTCTATCTTCCAATTCACTTTGTCTATTTGCCTCTTCACGCAGTTGTTTAAGTTTAAGAAGATCAATATCCTTCTAAGGGGTTGTCGATTCTAATACCATAACTTTTTATGGAAATCAACGTTTTTAAATCTTTCTATTTTGTTGTTCTTTTATAGAAGTAACATTCAGAATAACTTTTTCTGTCCTGCGTCATGACTGGCTTTTTTCCAGGTTTTCCAGCTCTTCCTGAAAATTCCTTTATGTTCCAGCTTTTTTATGTTTTTCTGCAGGAACTTTGCCGTTCTTTGGTCTGAAGAATATCCTGAACCGATGTGGTCTCCATATTTCTTTCTTAAAATATCCATTTCCCTTTCCCTTTCTTCTTTTGCCAGGACAGATGCAGCGGAAACAGCTACATGATTTACATCTGCTTTATGTTCGCAGAGTATCACAAGGTTAGAAAGGTTTTCTATTTTTGTCTGCACGGTGTCTCTCCATTTAGCCCTGTTTGTAGACGGGCAGTCTATCACGACTTTTATTTTCATGCCGGCGACACTAGGAGCCTTGTTTATTTCATTGATAATTTTGGCAGCCATTTGTGCTTCTAAATCATTCAAATTTACTCCGAAATGGTCCTTCCCATCTATTTCTGGGGGGTGCTTCACCTGAATCGCGAATGCTTCTGCCTTTTCCTTTATGTGTGATTCTAAAAAAGCCCTTCTTTTTTTAGTCAGTTGCTTACTGTCTTTCACGCCGAGCCTTTTCAGCTCTTTTTCTGTGTCTTCTGTGATAAGGCAACCGGCAAGAACCATCGGACCTATCACGGGGCCACGCCCAGCATCATCAATCCCAAGAATAAGTTTTCTCTCCATGCAGGAAAAAAATGCTTGTTTGTTTTTAAAACTTTATATTATTCTATCTGGGATTTTAATCTGAATAGATTTGGGTAAAGCTCATGTCCTCTTTCTCTAAAGTTCTTAACCCATTTTCCATGATCTTTATCTCTAACAAGAAGAACAGGGAAAGGACTGATTTCTTTTTTATTCATCGTTATGCCTCTTGGAAACCTTAGTTTCAATATATTATAATTATCAGGATCCAAACCAAACCCAGAAAGCGTTTTTTCAGGATATGCCAGCATTGCATTTAGACCAGACGAAAAGAATTTTGAATGATGCTCCCATTTTTCTCCTTCATATCTGGAAGCGTGCTCAAATGAATGGTCTTTGGCTTTTTCGTGTACAGCAACAATAAAACTAAAAGGAAGAGATAACATAAATCTCGTGCTTGAGGATAAGGCATTTACAATTTCCTCCAAGGACTTATCTTTGTAATTTTTTACCAATCTCCTTACGCCATGTCTAAAAACCTCAAAGATTATCTTTGGGGGATTTTCAAAATAATTTCCTAGTTGCAGGCAAGCATACTTTGCCAATTGTTCGTCCCTAATTTCTAAACTTTCTCCGGGAGAAACCGCCTTTGATTCGCGCAAACAGGATTTTTCATAAAAAACCACATCCAGCTCGCTTGCTAAAATATTATTGTTAAAAGGTTTATCAGATTCATGATGGTTATTTGATAATTGACGACTCCCTTTCAGCACTCCTCCATAAATTCCTTGGGTCAGAAGTTCAAAGTAATAACCGAGCCTAACTCTTAGTCCATATTTGAGAAGACTTCCTTCAAGACCATCTAAGCTTAACTGAAGAGGGTATTGAATCTGCCTGTTACTGGTTCTTAATTCATCTGCCTCCAAATAATCATAAAGCCCTTTAAACGGGTTTTCAGCCCTGACAAACCTAAACCTCTTTTCCATAAACAAAAAAAAGAGGTGTTCTTTAAAAAAATTTAGAGGATTAACAATATATCTGACTTTGTGTAAAAGAATATATCCTAAAGGATATACTTTGTGACAGTTTAATTTTAAGCTGCAGTTTTTTGTTCATAAAATCTGATGTTAATTCTATAAACATAAAGAGGCTGTGCCTTTATTCCAAATGCTTTAATAAATCGCGTAACTGCTTCTAATCCCTCTTCCATCAAAGCTTGTAGTTCTGGATGAGCACAATCATTTATTGCTTCTCTAAATCTTTTATCACTATCTTGGTTAAATTTAGAAGGATCGTAACTAAAATTATCCGCAAGATGTAGAATATCTTTAAGAGGTCCTTCTGGAGATCTATCTGAGAAACAATAACTTATATCTTTATTTGTTCTAGAGCGAATTGATACTTCCATAAAAATTCTATTAAAATACCTTATTTAAATCTTTTTATTGTTTGACGAGAACAAATTTTAGCGAGTATATCCTTTTAGCTAAGTTTTGTGTAAACAAGTAAACCATTATTCAGGCTTTATACACAAAAGTCTTTGTAAAAGCAAGCTTTAAAAGCAAATAGACTTATCAGTTCTTAGAGCAGCGTAGAGGAGTCTGGAGTCCTCGCAGGGCCCATAACCCTGAGATCAATGGTTCAAATCCATTCGCTGCTATTTTTTGATAAGAAATTTAAAGTTATAGGAAAAGAAGAATATGAGAAATTGATGAATAAAAAGAAGAATTGAATTTACAATATTTAATATAATAATAACTTTTTTAAGCAGTTAATTCTCAATAGTTAGTATAGCCCATGTCGCATAGTGGTATTGCAGCGGATTGCTAACAGGAAGAACCAAGGTTCTTCTATGATGACATCTCCTTTTTGGAGAAAAGACAAACATCCGCGCCCTTCGGGGTTCGCAGGTTCGATTCCTGCCGTGGGCGTTTTTATAATGAAAAAATATTATATCTCTAAATCTCGTTTTGGTAAATGAGTATTTGCTTCTAGAAATGTAAAAAGAGGGGAATTGATTATGAAGTTTAAAGGAAAGATTATTTCTGGTGATCAATTAGACAAAATAACAAAGGCAGGAAGAAATACTTTGCTTGGAATTTTTGGTGGAGGGCTTGGAACCCTTGCTTACGGGATTGTTATAGGAATTGTTGCCTGGAAGAAAAAATAATCACTTGCTTATATCGCTCGTTTTTCTGTAATTTAGGTAAAGCTTGTCCAGTATAGAAATCACTCTTTGTCTCTGCTCTGAATTTCCAAGGCCTTTCCAATCCAAAAGAACAAAATCAATTTCTTCCTCTGTTTTTTTCACTGCTTCTGCAATCATTTCCTCTGACAGAGGAAATGCATATTGGGGGATTATATGAGAAATTGCTACATTTGACTTCATCTGGATTTTATTGAAACTGGGGCAATAATGGGGACCGCCAATTGCAACCGCGATTTCGGTGTAAGGATTTTCTTTGAACTCGCTGATGGCTTCGCTTATTGTCTTTGCGACGACAAATCCTGCCCTGCTATTAGTCCATTCTGTTTCTGTCGAGCCTATCTCAATAAAGAGACATGGTTTGTCAATCAAAGGGCCATGATGGGTGGCTTCCATTGTGACTTTGAATTCCTTCAAGTAGTTTTTTTCTACATTTTCACCAAGCTTTTCAAAAACATGTTTCATGAAAAGCGCAGATGTCTTGCAGACCTTGTTTTTTTCTCCTCCGAGCTCTGCCAATCGCCAGTTCCCGGGAGCATGCACAGAAAGCGTCTTTTCCTTACTTTCTGATTTGTGCTTAGAAGCAAAAATAACAAAATCGTAGGAATTCACTTTTTCAAGGTCAAGGTTTTCTGTATAAATTATTTCCTTGTCAACAAGATAGAACTTAAATTCTCCAAACTGGCTTAACTGCGTTGTGATGTTTATTCCGGCCTTGTCAAGCTTCGAGGCAACTATGAGGAATTTTTGATATTTTGGCATGATGTTAAATGGAACGAATTTTTAAATATTTTAACCCGAATAATTTATTAATCAGCCCATTATTAATATTTCTATGATAGAACTTATTAAGCTTATTATCGGGGTTTTTGTCCTTATCTTAGGAATTCCCATAGGAAACTGGCTTTCAAGGGCCACGAAAGAAGAACTTGGACAAGGCCAAAAATGGTTTAAGCGCGTTGTTCTTATAAGCTTAATCGGGGTTTTAGTTGGCTTGATATTGAGAAATGATGTTTTGCTTTTCAGTTTTGCTTTTATTGCTATTGTTACCAGCAGAAGTCTGAAAAGGAGAGGGTAAAATGTTATATCTTATAGGATTGGGATTGAACAGCAAAGGATACAGCAGAGAAGCATATGATGCAATTAAAAATGCAGACAAGGTATATGTTGACACATATACTATTGAATTTCCCTATGATTTTTCAGAGATTACTAGCCAGTTCAGAAACAAGAAGTTCATTCCTGCAGGCCGGGAATTTGTAGAGGGACTGGGTTTTTTAGAAGAGGCAAAAAACAAAGACATTGTTCTTCTGGTTTATGGAAGTCCTTTAGTTGCCACAACACACAGCGTGATAATCAAGGAAGCAATGGGGAAGAAACTAAAGATAAAGATAATTCATGCCGGTTCAATACTCGATGCTGTTGCGGAAACAGGCTTGCAGCCATACAAATTCGGGAAAACAACAAGCCTGCCTAACTTTCCTGCAGACAGCTATATTGATATTGTAAGGGAAAATCTAAAATTGGGGAGCCATACATTAGTTCTCGTTGATATAGGACTTAAGTTTGAAGACGCTTTAAACAAGCTGGTTAAAGACAGCAAGAACAAAAAAGTAAAAATGAATAAGGTGGTTGTCTGCGAAAGGCTTGGCTTGAAAGATTCACACATTTACCATAGCAGTATTAAAAATCTTAAATCCATGAAAGTCACAGCTCCTTTCTGCATCATAATTCCTGGTAAGCTGCATTTCGTTGAGAAAGAGTTTTTAAATTCCATTTAGCTCTTTATAAAATGCACGATTTCAAGAAAGTTGAGGAAGAAGTTCTAAAGTTTTGGAAAGAAAAAAAGATATTCAAAAAACTGGTCAAGAAAAACAAAGGAAATAAAAGATGGAGTTTTATTGATGGACCAATTACAGCTAATAATCCAATGGGTGTTCATCACGCCTGGGGAAGAACTTACAAGGACCTTTTTCACAGATTTAAATCGATGCAGGGTTTTGAAACAAGGTTCCAAAATGGCTTTGATTGTCAAGGGCTTTGGGTTGAGAGAGAAGAAGAAAAAGACCTTGGACTGAAAGACAAAAAAGACATTGAAAAATTTGGGGTTTTGAAATTTGTGGAAGCATGCAGAAGACGTGTTGAAAAATTCTCCAAAATTCAGACAGAGCAGTCAATAAGGCTTGGGCAATGGATGGACTGGGATAATTCTTATTATACCATGTCGGATAAGAATCAGTTACATAACTGGCATTTAATAAAGGTTTATCATAACAAAGGCTGGCTATATAAAGGAAAAGATTCTGTACCATGGTGCTGGCGTTGTGGCACGGCAAGTTCAAAGCACGATATCATAACAGAAGGCTACAAGGAAGTGACTCATCCTGCATTATTTATGAAATTCCCTGTTAAAGGAAAAAAGAATGAATACTTCCTGATATTCACGACAACACCCTGGACAGTTCCGGCAAATGTCGCAATTGCAGTAAACAAAGATGTAATGTATGTAAAGGCGGAACTGGAGGGAAAACATTACTGGATTGCTGAAAAAAGGTTAAGTGAGTTGAAAGGAAATTATAAAATCATTGAAAAGAAAAAGGGTGGAGACCTTGAGGGAATTGGTTATGAAATGCCGTATAAGAATTTTGACGGCCAGGCAGAGTCTCAGCATAAAGTTGTTTTGTGGGAACTAGCTTCTGAAGAAGAGGGAACAGGGATAGTGCATATTGCTCCTGGATGTGGCGCAGAAGATTATGGACTAGGGAAAAAATTTCATTTGAATGTTATTTCCCCTCTTGATGAAGCAGGGGTTTACCTCGAAGGATTTGGAAGATTTTCAGGGAAAAAATATTCTGAAGTCAATAAAGAGGTTCTGGAGGATATGGAAAAAAGGGGCTTTGCTTACAAAGTTATTCCTTACAAACATAGGTACCCTCATTGCTGGAGATGCGGAAACGAACTTGTGTTTAGGCTTGTTTCAGAATGGTATATAAAATGCGATGAAATAAAGAAAAAACTGATTGAAGAAAACAGAAAAGTAAAATGGTATCCAGAATACGGAAAAATAAGGCAAGAAGAATGGTTCAAGAACATGGGAGATTGGCTTATCTCGCGAGAGAGATATTGGGGACTGGCCTTACCAATCTGGGAATGTAATTGTGGAGAGATATTTGTTGCGGGAAGTTTAGAGGAGTTAAGAAGAGTTGCAGTAGACAAGAATAAAGTTGATAATCTCAAAGAAATGCATAGACCATGGATAGATGAAATAAGAATAAAATGCAAAAAATGTGGAAATGAGGCAGAAAGAATTAAAGATGTTGGAGATGCTTGGCTTGATGCAGGAATTGTTCCTTTTTCAACGCTGAATTACCTGGAAGATAAAAAATATTGGAAGAAATGGTTTCCTGCTGACTTTATCTCAGAGAATATGCCTGGGCAGGCCCGTGGCTGGTTCAATGCATTGATGTGGGCAAGCGTTGCAATAACTGGAAAAATTCCATTCAGATCTCTCTTAGGATATGAAACTCTTAAAGATGAAAAAGGAGAAGAAATGCACAAAAGCAAAGGAAACATGATAGTCTTTGATGCTGCCGCTGATAAAATCGGCGCAGATTCTATGAGGCTTCTTTACTGTTTGCAAGACCCAGGTCAAGATTTAAGATTTGGTTTTCACATTGCAAAGGAGCCAAGAAATAACCTAAATATTTTTTATAATCTAAAAAACCTTGTGGAAAATTCAAAAGAGAGCAAGATAGAGAAGATAGAAGACAAGTGGATAATATCGAGATTAAATTCCCTGATATTAAAAGTAACAGAAGAGATTGAAAATCTTCATCCACATCTGGCAACAAGAGCCTTGCAGAACTTCTGGCTTAATGATTTCAGCAGGGGGTATATACAATTTGTGAGAGACAGGATTTCAGCAGAAGATGGGGATGCAATTTTTGTTGTCAAAGAGGTTTATTTAAACCTACTTAAGCTCCTTGCACCCATTTGCCCTTTTTCAACAGAAACAATCTGGCAAGACCTAAAAAAGAAGGGCATTGTCAAAGAAGAAAGCGTTCACCTGTCTAAATGGCCAAAGGTTGACAAGAAAAAGATAAACAAGAAACTTGAAGAAAGATTTGATGTTGTTTTAAGGATAATAGAAAAAGGCCTTGCGGAAAGAGACAAGGCAAGAATTGGATTGAGGTGGCCTCTTCGGGAAATAAGAATTTTTAGCAAAGAAAACCTCAAAGATTTTAATGAAATAATCAAAAGTCAGCTTAACATAAAGGTTGTAAAATTTGAATCTCCTGTTTCAAAAGAAAAAGAACTGGGAATAGAGCTGGAAACAAAAACAACTCCAGAACTGGAAGCAGAGGGCTATGCCCGCGAGATTTCCAGGCAAATCCAGGATTTCAGGAAAAAACTCGGATTGCAGAAAAAGGACTTGATAGAGCTTTTCATAATCACCGACGGCGAGTTCCAGAAAATTCTGGAATCCCAGAAAGAGTTCATAAAGGAGAGGACAAATTCAAGAAAAATTGAGATTTTTACCCACGATAAAGTAGGTATTAAAGAAAGATTTAAAAACAAAACTAACTTTTCAATAAAAGATAAAAGAGGCGAGATAGCAGTGATAATTGCCTGAGAGGTGATTTCCTGCAGTAATCGTTACTAAGCGGTGATTTCATAAGGGTTACTCTTTTATCATAACAATATTTAAAAATCAGTATAGTATCAAAAGGTGATAAAATGATAGTAAAAGATGAATTTCTGGGCAGGCTAAGAAAGATTTTTGACCTGAATTTATACGAGGTAAAGGTTTGGGCCGCTCTTCTTTCCAGGGGAACTTCGACTGCCGGAGAACTGAGCAGCATTTCTGATGTGCCGAGATCAAGGACTTATGATATTCTCGAGAGCCTCGAAAAAAAAGGATTTATAATAATGAAGCTAGGAAAGCCGATAAAGTTTATAGCTTTAAAGCCTGCAGAAGTTGTTGAGCGCGTTAAGAAAAATATGATGACGGATGCAAAAGAAAAATCAAAGAGGCTTGAATCTCTTAGAGGTGATGAGGTGCTCGATGAACTGAATGCTCTTTTCACGAAAGGAGTTAAATTTGTTGAGCCTTCTGATTTGTCAGGAAGCATCAAAGGCAGACAGAATATTTACAATCATCTGGACATGATGGTAAGGGAGGCGGAAAAGACAGTTACCATAGCGACAACTGAGGAAGGTTTGAACAGGAAATTCGAGGCTTTGATGCCTAGCTTTGAAAAATGCAGAAAAAGAGGTGTTAGGGTAAGGATTGCTGCACCGATAACAAAAAATAACATAAAGATTGCAAAGGAAATCAGGAAAGTTGCAGAGGTCAGGAACCTTGAAAAGTTTAAGGCAAGGATGACAATTGTGGACGGAAATCAGATGATGTTCATGCTCTTAGATGATGAAAAATTCCACCCGAATTATGATGTTGGTGTTTGGATAAACACAGAGTTCTTTGCCCATGCCCTCGAGCAATTTTTCGAACTCGCATGGAAAGACATGAAGCCCGTCAGGTGACGGGTGATTTTACCCGGGATTTTATAAGAGAATTTAACAAGAAAGGTTTTTATATAAAATAGAAAATGGTAACTATGGGGCTGGAAATTTCACAATAAACCAAGGTATCTTCTCTAAAATTTGATAAATAAAAAAATAAAATAAATAGTTAATTTTTTGCCAGTGCGAATACGTTCTTAACAGCCACAATTACTGTAGCTGGAACGAAAATCACAAGTAATGCGTCAAGGATAGAGCCTATGTAAGGCAATCCACCAATTAAGCTTCCGCCGAGAGCACTTGCAATTATTAAAACCACACCAGACATTAAGAAAGCCGAGACTTCTTTAGCACCAACATTGAGCAATCCAACAATAAGTCCTATAACCACCAGAACCATAGCCCATGTGCCTGATGCGGCTCCAAGAAATCCTAGGACTACAGCAAGGATTACGCCAATAAGGAACGCCCATCTTCCCAGCATATCTGTTCCTGATTTTGCCATTTCAACCTCCTTTTATTTGTATTTTATTAAGTGCAAAATGGTTTAAATACCTTACTCTGTATTGAGCTGTAAAGTAACCACATCAAAATCACATTTCTTCTAAAGTTTCAATTCCCAGCAAAGCCAATGAATTTTTCAGAGCATGCATGAATGAATCAACAAGAGCCAGTCTAAAGGACTCTTCATGAGAACCTAAGACTTGACATGAGTGATAAAACTCATTGAAAATTTGGGCTAGTTGATAAGAATAATTTGCAATTAAAGAAGGGTTTAAAGTTATAAAGGTGTCGTAGGCAACTCTTGGAAACTGGGAGATTTTTTTTATTAACTCAATTTCCTTGTCAGAAAGGTCCGGAATTTCAATTTTAGAGATTTGAAGTTTAGAGTTTAGCTTTGCTTTTTTCGATTTTTTTAATATTGAATTTGCACGGGCATAGCTGTAAAGTATGTACGGGCCCGTATCGCCATCAAAACTAAGTGCTTCGTTGGCATCAAAGTTAATGATTTTATTCGGTGAATTTTTCAGAATTTTGTATTTTAATGCTGCGATTGCCACGGTTTCCGGGTTTCCTTTAGTTTTTCTCGCCTTTATTTCCTTCTTTGCTTTTGCTACCAAGTCGTCAAAAAAATCCTCGAGAAGAACAACGTCGCCTTTTCTCGTTGACATTTTCTTTGCGCCTTTTTTTGTGTTGAGCAAGATAAAAGAGTAATGGATGACTTCCGGAGAATCAAAGCCAAGCAATTTTAAAGTTTCTTTCAACTGCAAAAAGTAAAGTTTTTGGTCTTCGCCAAGAACAATTATGTTTTTCTTTGACAAACTTATCTTGTAAATTGTATAGGCCAAATCTCTCAACGGATAAAGTCCTGTGCCGTCTGAGCGCGTTAACACGAGAACAGGGGATTTCATCATGCCTTTTAATTGCGTATCTGATTGATCCAGGTAAAGCCTTCCATTTTTATCTTTCTTTAGCTTTCCTTTGGATTGAAGCTTTTTAAGAACATCCCTGGCTTCGTCTATGTAAGAAGACTCAAAATCAAAGACATCATAACTTATTCCTATTTTTTTGAGAATTTCTGTCTGTCCTTTCAGGCAGGTTTTTGTAATTTTTTCGAATTTTTTAAGTGCTTCTTTATCTCCATTTTCAAATTTTTGCAATTCCAAAAAAACTTTCTTTTCAAGGGTTTTGGATTTTTCAACTTTTTTCGCAATCTCGATATATTTGTTAAGCATCTCATCAAAACTTAAACGTTCGGCGCCTGCCACAACAAGCATTGCTATCTGTTTTGAAACATCATTAACGTAATAGTGTATTTCCGGCTTAAATCCAAAAAACTTCATAAGATTAACAATGCTGTCCCCAATTACTGCATTTCTCGCTCTTCCAACATGCGGAGAAGCATTTGGGTTTATTGACGTATGCTCAATAACTACCTTTTTCCCTTTTCCAAGGTTAACGCTTCCGAAACCATCTTTTTCCTTTGCAATGTCGGCTATAATTTGCCTTGCCAGATTGTTTCTGTTTATAAAAAAATTGATGTATGGGCCTTTTGTTTGTATGTCTTCGAACATTTCAGGAGGAGATCCAATTTCCTCTCTTAATTCAATGGCAATTTGGGCCGCCTCATCGTGTAATCTTTCAGCAAGAAAAAAACATGGAAAAGCATAATCACCGAGTTCTGCCGAGGGCGGAATCTCTACAAAACTTGCAATTTCCTCCTCTGGCAAATCAACTTTCTTCTGCTTCAGGGCTTTTTTTAGCAGTTTTGCAATAGCATCTTTCATTCTTCAAAGAAGGAAAATAACTTAATAAAGATTTCTTGGAGGTGCGGAATCTTTGGTTCTGCTTTGGAAATAAGAAGTTTTTTAAGCCATGTGCCTTTTATTTTTTGCATGAGGGGGAGTGCTAGAGTGGCCAAATAGGCAGGACTTAAGATCCTGTGGCTTAGTGCCTGCGCAGGTTCGAATCCTGTCTCCCCCATTTTTATGGGAAAAAACAGAGATGTCAGTGTATTGGCCATACTCCTTGTCTTATTATTTATCATAAATTATCCGTTTTTGAACCGGCAGTTGGAGAATTTTCTTAATACAGACGAGGAAGTTCTCGTGGAAAGGATTATCGACGGAGACACCATAAAGGCAGAAAACAGAAACGAAAGCATAAGGCTCCTGGGAATCAACACGCCGGAGCGCGGGGAGATTTATTATGAAGAGGCCAGGCAATTTCTTGCTGGCGTTGTTTTAAACAAAACCGTGACATTGAAATTTGGAAAAGAAAGATACGATAAATACGGCAGAGCCCTTGCATATGTCTTCCTCAACGGAAAAAACATAAATCTTGGGCTCGTGGAAAACGGATTTGCAAACTATTATTTTCCCTCCGGCAGGGATGCCTATTATAAAGAGTTTGCCGAAGCCTGGAGAGCATGTCTTGATAAGAATGTAAATCTGTGCGAGAAATCAGAGGACGTATGTTCCCGGTGCATAGAACTAAAAAATTTTAGCGCATTAAAAAATATCTGCTCTTTCTCTTGCGATATAAATGGCTGGAAAATAAAGGCAGAGGGAAGAAACTACACCGAGTTTTTCACAACGCTTAGAAGTCAGGAAGAAACTCCATTCATCTTGGAACTAACCCCCGAAGGCGATACTGTTTTTCTCAGGGATGATAACGGGAAACTTGTTTTTTGGGAGGGATATTAAAGAAATCCTGTTGCGTAGCTTTAAATACAGTGAAAACCATCTTTTTTTATTGATAATTGTTGGAAATAGAGCTTGGAAACCAAGCCAGGCACACTATTTCTTCAACTCGGCTACGCTTAGACGAGTTCATCGGACGAGTTAAATATAAGTTGACAAAACCAAATGGAAAGTTTTAGAAAGTTAGGCTTGAGCGAACAGTTTTTAAAATTACTGGAAGAAGCCGGCTTCAGGAAACCAAGTGAAATACAGGAGAAAGTAATCCCTTTGGTCTTAAATGGAAAAGACGTAATAGGGGGGAGTGCCACAGGCTCAGGAAAGACGCTTGCATTCGGAGCAGGCATCATAGAAAGAATCCGGAAAGATAAGGGATTGCAAGTCCTTATTCTGACTCCTACAAGAGAACTGGCAGAACAGGTTGGAGGCGTGTTTGCCAGATTTTCCAGGTACAAGCAGCTGAATGTGGCAATTGTTTATGGAGGGGTAAACATAAAGCACCAGATAATAGATTTAAGAAATTCGGAAATTGTCGTAGGAACTCCAGGAAGAATAATTGACCATATGGAAAGAGGAACTATAAATCTCTCGGATTTGAAGATCCTTGTCCTGGATGAAGCAGACAGAATGCTAGACATGGGTTTTGTGCACGATGTTGAAAAAATAATAAGGAATTGTCCAAAGGAAAGGCAAACCCTGTTGTTTTCTGCGACAATCTCCGGTGAAATAGGGCATATAGCAGGAAGGCACATGAAAAATCCAGAGACCATTTCCGTGGATTCCTATGTTGATCCCTCAAAGCTAAGGCAGGTTTATTATGATGTGCCAAAAAACCTGAAATTTTCTCTCCTTGTGCACCTGCTCAAAAGAGAAAAACATGGCCTTGTTATGGTTTTCTGCAACACGAGGCATAATACAGATTTCATAGGAAGGAATCTTGAAAATCTTGGGATAGATGTTTTGGCAATACATGGCGGCCTGACACAACAGAAAAGAAACAGGATTATGGAGAAGTTCAACAAAAATAAAGTTTATGTCCTCGTATGCACAGACATTGCGGCCCGCGGCCTTGACATCAGTGGAATTTCCCATATTTACAACTATGACATTCCAAAAACAAGCAAGGATTACATTCACCGCATTGGCCGCACGGCAAGAGCGGGAAAAGACGGCATTGCCATAAATATTCTTTCAGAAATGGATTATGACAACTTCGGCAATGTCCTTAAAGATCCTTCGCTGAACATAGAAAAAGCAGAAACCCCTGAGACTGAAACAGTAAGGATGATGCTTCCCAATCAACGTTTTCAGAAAAGGCAGAGATGGGATTCAGATGACTGGAAAAGCAGAAAATTCCACAGAGAACACCATGCCAGAAACCGTGAATGGACTGATGAAGGGCAGAGAGGGGAAAAGCAGAAAAGGGATGATCAAGGGAATTTCATGGGCGGCAAAAGAAATTTCGGAAACAGGAGTGGCAGGGGAAATTTCGGTGGCAGGAGAGGAATACCCCAGCGAAGCGGAAATTTCAGAAGCCAGGGAAGGCGTCAGGGAAACCGTGCCAAGAGTTTTTCCAGACGGGGAAGGTTTTAGAAAAAATCCTTAAAAGATTTTTAAATATGGAATTCTAAGTCTTAATTTATGGGGAAACTAGAGTTTGACAGTAATGGGAAATTAATTAGGATTGATAAGGTTAGAAACTTAAAAATTGGAGACTATACTCTCAACAAAAAACAATATCATGCCATTAAGAAAGAATTGAAAGATTCTTCATCTCTAGAGTTCCTAAAAGAAGATACCGGGCCAGGTGATATTCTTTCCAAAGATTATTGGAGCCTATATTTAGGAGAGCAAAGACTTGAGCCATTAAAATTTACGAATAAGAAAACTCAAGAAGATGTTGTAAGAGAGGTTGTAGAACTTTCAAAAGAGCATAAGGTTATTTTTATCCATGGAACTTGCGGTTCTGGAAAAAGCGCTATTGCATTGAACATCGGAAGAGTTTTAGGTAAATCTTCCATAGTTGTTCCTGTAAAGGCCTTGCAAAAACAGTATGAAGAAGACTACATAACAAAAAAATATCTTCGCAAAGCAGACGGAAAAAGAATGAAAATCGCCATGATAACCGGTAGAGATAACCATGATTCAATAATTAATCCAGGCAAATCCTGTGCAGACCCCTTTCTTCCTGAAAACATAAAGATAACTGAAAAAAACTCTGAAAAAATTTTAGAATATGTTAAAGAAAATCCTTTTATTAACAACCCTGAGAATTTAACTTTAGAAAACGTAAGAAGGGTGACGATTGCAGTAGCTAATCCCTATTGGAGCCCTATTCTTCCTGCAAATTTTGAATTAAAATCTCTGACAGATGCCAAAAGAAGAAGATATAAGGGAGTAAATGGTCAAGAACATGTTTTTTATCATAGAAGAATGGGTTGCTCTTACTATGATCAGTATTTAGCTTATATGGATGCTGACGTCATAATGTTTAATTCTGCTAAATATAGGGCGGAGATGTCCTTAGGAAGAAAGCCCTTGACAGATGTAGATATCATTGATGAGGCAGATGAATTTTTAGATGAGTTTTTTCAGCAAGATGAATTAAATCTTACAAGATTGCTGGCTTCCTCAAGAGGTTTTTATCCTGAATCAGTTCACTCAAAAAAATCCCTGGAAAAGATAAAAAAATTGATTGAATTAGAAGAACAGAATAAGAAAGCTTTAGGAATTAAAGAGGATCATGTTTTTCATATATCTGAAACAAAAATAAAAGACGTTTTGGAGGAGTTTAATTCAAGTTTGGATTTAGAATCTGAGATTACTTTAGATGAATTGAATTATTTGAATAAAGCTGTTGAAACTGCCAGAACCTTTCAGCATTCATTAGACAAACTATACCTTACTTATAGGAAAGACGAAGAAGGCAATCTCCTGATAAAATTAGTTAGCACAGATATTTCAGGGAAATTTAAAGATCTTCTGGATAAAACCAATGTTTTGGTTTTTATGTCTGGAACATTGCATTCTGACAATATAATAAAAAATATATTCGGGATACAGGATTTTAAGGTTGTTCAGGCAGAAGAATTAAATTTTGGCTCTACAGAAATTATTGCAACCGGAAGAGAATTTGACTGCAAATATTCAAATTTTTCTTCAAATAAACATTCCAGGAAAGATTATTTGATTGCCCTTTCAAAGTGCATGGAAACGGCAGAAAACCCTGTTTTAGTTCACGTTAATGCGTTCAAAGACCTGCCATCAGAAGAAGAAATAAATTCTTTTGGGATAACTAACTTGGCAAGCTCTGAAAAACTGAAGAATGATCAGAGAGAGGACAAAGAAGGTTTAGCTATCTCTAATTTTAAAAAAGGTTTCTCAAAATCATTATTTACCACGAAGTGCAGCAGGGGCATTGACTTTCCAGGAGAAATGTGCAATTCAATTGTCTTCACTAAATATCCCAATCCAAATGTTAGTGATACCTTCTGGAAAGTCCTCCAAAAAACCCATCCTGATTATTACTGGGAGTTTTACAGGGACAAAGCCTGGCGGGGATTTCTCCAGAGGATTTACCGTGCTTTGCGTTCCCCCAACGACCATGTAAAAATCCTCTCTCCCGACATAAGAGTCTTGGATTGCGCAAGAAAACTGCAGGGAGCAGAGATTGGCCTTATAGGATTTTAGGAGGGGATTAACTATGGCTGTTTCTATACGAGTTCTTTTTTTATAGCTTCTGCCAATGGATAAAAACATGCATTTACAATAGATATGGCATCTTCTGCTTCTGCTTTTGAGGGTATATACCCATAATAATTGATATTATGGCGAATTTTTCTTAGCGTATCTATAAGTTTAATTGGTCTTTCTGTTTTTACCGGAATTGTTTCAAGTTCTCTTATCTGCTCAATGTGGTCTTTTGAGATAACTCCTTTTGCAACTAACTGGGCATCCCCAAGCATACGAAAACATTCATAGATATTCCTTATGATAGTAAAAGCGGATTCTTCATTAACTTCTAATCCCAAAGTATAACTAAGTTCGCGTTCTGCTGCGGTAATAATGCTTAGAGCATTCTTTTTATCCGGGCGTTTTGTATATTCGGTCATGGCCTTACCTCTAAGAATCCATCAAGAACAATGCCATTGGCGATATTTGCAAATAAATTCAGATCAATTTTATTCCTGGAAAATATATGCAAATTCACAGGGACATTTTTTCTATATCCCAATTGTTCAACAATCCCTAATTTTAATATTTTGATTTCGTGATTGTCTAAAGTTTCTACCGCAATGTCAATATCACTTTCATCAGTATCATCACCCCAACGATAACTTCCAAAAAGGATAGTTGCGCGTGCTTGTGGCACTGCCTTATGGACTGCATCTAAAATCCCTGATTCATAGATCATCTCAAGGTTGTAAGAAATTTTTTTTCGTATAAATAAAATATTTTTTAAATTGACTGATAGAATCCAAGCTCTCCCAATAATCTCTCTAAAAAGGATGTCTTGCGGTAACAAAGCCTCTACTGCCTGTTTTGTTGCTGTTTTAGATGAATTAATTGAATAGGCCAATTCTGTAAGTCCTATCTTAGTTCTCGGGAAAGCAGAGAACCATAATAAGCACTTTTGATATGCCCGCTCAAGTTCTTCTCTCTTTGCTCCTCTTAATTTTTCTTTCATGTTATTGAACATTTTTAGAACTATTTAAACTTTTCTATTACCATAAAGATTTATAAAAGTTCGTTTGAACTATTTTAGAACCATATAAGGGAAACCGTGCAAGGAGCTTTTCCAGAAGGAGATTGTTTTAGGAAAGGATTGCTGGTTCTATGTGAGAAGATATGGTTTTTTATAAAAAACCTTTTAAACCCCTCTTGTTAATTTCACCTATGGAAAAAAAGATGTGATAGAGAGGGCTTTCGTTGCAGGGGTATCAACTGCCTTAAGCTACAAAGAAAGGCATCCGAATTCCAATGAATCGGAAGTCATGTCGCATGCCACGAAACAAATGAAAAAAATTATCAGGGAAATTCAGGAAGACAGCTAAGCAGCTGAGATTGTTTATCCTTGCTTTTTTTTCTTTTTTTCTCGACGACAAGGTATTTTATTTCTCTATTTTTGTGTAAGTTCATTGATTTTAAGTAATGACAAAGAGGGGTTTTTACCGACGATAATCTTTTTCTTCACTTAAAATAAGTAATGACAAAAACTATTTTCTCGACGACAACAATTCTTTTAAAATCTCAATTCTTCAGTGATAATAAATTTAAGGTGAAATGAAACAAAATATATTAGCTGTGGGAGCGCATCCTGATGATATTGAGCTTGGATGCGGGGGAACTGTTGCAAAGCATCTAGAGCTAGGAGACAGCATTTATGTGATAATTATGACCAATGGGGAAAACGGAAATCACCCTTCAGATAAATCAGAATGCTTGAAGTCGCTTAAAAAGATGGGGATAAAAAAAGAGAATATTATTTTTGGAAATTTTCCTGACGGAGATTTAAGCGATGATAACGGAACTGTAAGCTTTATCGAAAACCAAATAAAAAAATTTAATATAACAAAGGTTTACACACATAATCCAAATGATAGGCACCAGGATCATAGAAACTGCAGCAATGCCGTGTCCTCTGCAGCAAGAGATATACCTGAAATTTTATTTTTTGAAGGGCCTTCAACAAAGGTTTCTTTTGAGCCACACTATTTTGTTGAAATATCTGAAAAAAATCTAAAGAAAAAAATAGATTCGTTGAAGGCTTATAAAACTCAGCTTGCAAAAAATAGCATATTGAATTTAGAATGGGTAAAAAATCTTGCAAAAGTTAATGGAATGAGATGCAATTCTAAATATTCCGAGGCTTTTGAAATAAATCATATTCTCAAAGAAGGGAAAAATGTCTGAAGTAGTAATATCTGCCCATCAACCTAATTTTATTCCGTATCTTGGATTTTTTGACAAAATGAAAAAATCAGACATATTTGTTATAAGGGACGATGTGCTATTTTCTTCCGGCAGCGATAGTTTTCAGCATAGGAACAAAATAAGAATTAACGGGAACAACAACCTTGAAAGTCCGCAATGGAAATGGCTGACATTGCCTATAGAAAAAAAAGGCGATTTAATAAAAAATATCAGAATTAAAAGAAATACCCTAAAAAAAAAGGATGACTACAGAAATTCTAAATTTTTCAATGAATATTTCCCTGTATTTGAGCGTATTTTTGACAATAGCGATGAGACTCTTTTATCATTGAATATGAAGATTATCAATTTTTTAAAAAAGATTTTTGGGATTGACACAAAAATTGTTTTCGCAAGCTCTTTAGAATTGAAATATGGTAAAGATGAAGAAAAAAATGCGTCTGAAGATTTAGCCAAAATATGTGAAGCGTTGGGGGGAAATGTATATCTTTCTGGCTCTGGTGCCAAGAATTACTTGGATATTGAACCTTTTAGAATGAGAGGAATCAAAGTAATTTTTCAAGATTACAAGCATCCGGTTTATAAACAAAATTATCCCAGATTTTTACCAAATTTATCCTCCATTGATGGGCTATTTTGTGCCGGAAGAAAGATTTTGGCGGATATAAATAGATACAAAGAAGAAATCACGAATAAATACAAAGAAGAAATACTTGTAGGAGCTTAATTTAAAATGATGAAAATAAAAAAAGGGGCTATATTTTTATTTGTTATTATACTTGGGATTTTATTCTCTTCAACTGTGTACTCACAAACAACTGGAAATTATTTTACTGATTTTGAATCTGATCAGGGATGGACTGCGGCCGGATTTGGGCAGGGTAAATTTGAGATAGGGATTCCCGAAAATTTTTCAAGAAGCAAAGAATGTCAAACAACTTGTTTAGGTACTGGAACATCTCAAGACCATACTCCTGGCGGAACAAAAGCAACGTGTACCAATTTAAATGGGCATCAGGCAAAATTCGAAAATGTTAATACCAATAATTTGACTTCACCTGTTTATGATTTTAGCGAAAAAACAAATATTTCCTTAGAATTGTGGAGATTTATGGAAATCGAGGGAGACAATTATGATTTTTGTTATTATCAGTATAAAAATAGTCAAAATGGCAGTTGGCTGAACTTGCAGAAATATGGTAAATCAAGAATAGATGACGACGCCTGGAAAAGATACACAAAAAATTTAACATCTATGGCTGCTGGAAAAAATTATTTCCAGTTAAGGTTTTATTGCACGACAGATTATGGAATTGAGGGTTCTGGTTTGTGCATAGATGATGTTAATATTTCTTGGAATTCTATTATACAAACGCCTAAAATCTGCGGAGATGGAATTGTAAATCTTCCGGGTGAACAATGTGATGACGGAAACAACGTTAATGGTGACGGATGCAGCAGTATTTGTAAGAATGAAACAACAGAAATATATTTTGTACCTTATATGGGAGATATTGACGGGAATATTGACCCGACTTGGTTCTTTTTTTACGAGAAACTAAGAAAATGGCATGATGACCAGAACATCCCTGTTGGTTTAAGTTTTTATCCTAATACTATGAATAACAATCAATTCAATCAAATTATTGCTGATATGTATAACAGCAAGAATATAGAGCTTTTACTTAAAGGGGAGAGCACAGGAACGCCTTTGGACCAGATGAATTACTTTGAAGTAAAGGCGACAATTGAATCGCAACAAAACAAATTTATAAATGAGTTAGAAAAATTAGGTTACAGCAATGTTCAACCCATTATTTCTTACAATCAGCTTTATGGCAAATTTACTGAGACAATCAGAGATGCTGTGCATGATTTGGGATTTAAAATATATCTCGAGCAGTATGTAAGTGAGCATGGTTACATTGATGGTTTACCTGATTTTGATATAACCCAGTATAGTGTGGCTCTTACAAAAAGCGGATTGCCAGGACCTACAGAAACTTTCAAACAACCGGAAGAGGTTCTCCAAGAATTAATTGAATTTAATCACCCACAATTAATTTATATTAATAATGTTAAAGTTGTTCCGTTATTAGTTCATCAACAAGATTTTATGATAGATGAATCTGGTTCAGAGTTGAATCAAACAAAATGGGAGATTTATACAAACTTGTTACTTATGACAAAAGATGATTCCAGAATTAAAATGATTTTACCTGAAGAAGTTTATGATTTAAGACACCCAACACAGCCAATATTAACTAACTACTCTGTTGAAATTTGCGACTGGCAGGATTGTTATGTTGGGGCGACTTCTGTTTCAATTGACGATAGTTATAATTCTTGCAGAGAAGAATTAAATAAAAACGGGTTTAAAGGAACTTATTACCTATCTGGAACAAATAAATTCACTAATTCTGACTGGAACATGTGGAATAGTATTTATCAAGAAGGACATGAACTTGGACCGCATACTCAAACTCACAAGTGCAATGGTTACAGCGACTCATTATTAAACAGCGAATTGGGCTCAAATTATAATGACATTTTGACCAATATTAGTGGTATATCCAGCAATGAAATTGTTTCCTTTGCATGGCCCTGTGGCATTACCAGCCCTTCTATGGAAAGCGTGGCAAGCAATTACGCTCTTTCTTCCAGAGGATACTTTATCAATCAGTTAGAGGATAAAAATCCTGCAAATTTTATGAATCTAAAAAGTTTTAACACCCCTCATTATAATGAACCTCGAGACCTTCCTCCAAATTACAAAACTGTTGTAGACTCTGCCGAGTCACAAGGAAAATGGGCTAATTTAGTCTTTCATAACGAATGCCAAGATGACGGTTCTATTGATTATCTTAAAACAAAAAATGTATGGGTTGCTCCAATAGGGACAGTTGTTAAGTATATAAAAGAAAGGCAAAACACCCAAATTGTTAATCTTACAGTAAATGGTTCTGTAATAAAATTTAATATTGTTAATAATTTGAACCATAATCTGTTCAATAAAGAATTATCTTTGAGAATTAATATATCAAAAAAAGTTGAGTTTATAAAAATAAATGGGACTAATAAAAATTTTAATAATGAAAATGGCTCTGTTATCTTTAATCTGGTTCCTAGTGGAAATGATTTAATTGAAATAAAAACTAATGAAAACGACACAGCACCAATAATTATTTGCGGGAACGGCATTGTTGAACAGGGGGAACAGTGCGATGATGGAAATGCTGTAAATGGGGATGGGTGCAGTTCCCAATGCAAAATAGAAAATAGCTTATGTCAGTATGCTTCATCAGCTTCAGGCACATCTCAAAATACCCTTGGCTCTTTGGCCCAATATGCTACAGGAGCTCCGAATGCTCCTTTTGTTGGACAATGTTCTACTTGGAGTGGTTATGGTTACGCTTGGAGCCCGAGCAACTGGAATATTAAAGCTAATTTAACTTTGAATTATGCAACTCCTGTTTATGCAAAAAATCTCACAATATTTGGAGATTTTGATATGTGCTGGAATAGAATAACATTGGCAAACTCGCAAACAGGTCAAAAATTTCAAGTCCTTAATGGGATTCAAAACAGCTGCATTTACACGCAAACATTAGGTGGAAGTTTCCTGGCAGATCAAGTTATTTTAGAGACGTGTGGGTGGGGCTGGAGCTCGACAGATGCTGTTCAGCTGTGCGGAGAAACTTAGAGCGTATTTAAGATAACCATAAAGAATGAAAATCTTTTTGTCATTTTATAATAAAAACATTTAAATATCAAAACCTTTTGGGAAATTGCATGAAAGGTCCATTTTCAATTTGGCCATTTTTTGGTTTAACGCTTTGGATTGATGTGTTTACTCACTTATTGAATACAAATAAAGAAAAAAGAATAAATCCATACAATCCTGTTAGGGAGATTTCTGTTTTGATTCCATTCCACAAAGAACCTGGGGAATCTGTAAAGAGAACTATTAAGTCTATTTATAAAGAAAAATATCCTGTAAAAAACATAATTATCTGTGGAGATTCAGAATCAAGCATAAATGAAGACTCTCTGAAAAAAACTTTTAATCATAAAAATCTGTATTACTTAAAAGTTCCTCATTATTCGAAGGCAAAAAAAATAAATTATGTTGTCGAAAAATTCTCAAAGAATCTTGGAGAGTTCATTTATACTATAGATTGTGGCGCCAAAATAGAGGAAGGATGCATAGAAAAAATGATTTCCTATTTTAGCAATGGTAAGGTTGCTGCCGTCACATCATATGGTAGAGTTAGCGTGCCAAAGAATTTTTTATCCCGCTCTTACTTCTATGGAAAAGCTTGGATAAATGAGATAGGAAGATTTCGTAAAGGTGCCCAGGAAAAGAGGGGGGCATTATTTGTTATTTGTGGTGCATCTACAATATACCGAAAAGAAGTATTAAAAAAAATTCCAATCCCGTATAAAAGTAAAACAGAAGATACTTACTACACTTGGCTGTTGCAACGTAATGGTTTTACAATAAGAGTTGCTGATGATGCTACTGTCTCTGCTCCTGAAGTTGATGGAAGTGGATTAAAAGGAATCGAAGGTCAGATAAAACAATCATATCGTTGGAGTTCAGGAACATTGCAATGTCTTAGTTTAGAAGGCAAAATGATATTCAAAAATAAAAAACTGGCTTATAGTACGCTTTTGCCTGGTTTTATTGAGGCAATTATGTATTCTGTTCCTTTATTTTTTCTTCCCTTACTTTTTTTTGTTTTTCCTGCATTTGCTCTTGGTTTTTTGATTGGTGATACTGTTTTTTCATTAATTGGAACACTTATCTTCATACCAGAGAAGTTCGGAAAAACTTTGCTTCATTATCCCCAGGTTATGTTCTTCAAATATCTAAATGCCGCAATATTTTTCTTTGCAATGATGGTTGTTGGTTTTCAGGCCATTTTTGGAATGAAAGATAAATGGAATAATGAATGGGTTTCGCCTGATATAATGAGAATCGAAATGTAATTATAAATAACTTACAGAACTTATTAAGGATTTTTTTATGTAATCAACTTCCTCATTTGTAAGCGAAGGATAAATTGGAATCGAAAGATTTGTATTTTGGGCATGTTCTGTATTTTTAAAAGTCTTGGGATTTAATCCCAAACATCTGTGCAAGGGCTTGAATACTGGTTGAGATACTATTATTCCTTTTTTTTGTAATTTTTCTTTAAGCGCCTTAAGCTGGGTGGAATTTTTTGTTCTTATAACATACCTGAATTTTATTTCCCCGTTTATTTTTTTAGGCAGGCCTAAACCGATTCTTGAAAAAGCTTTGTCATATTCCTTTGCAATTTCCTGCCTCCTTTTTAAGAAATACTCAAGTCTTAATAATTGGCTTAATCCCAATGCTGATTGAATGTCTGTCAGGTCATAATTATATGCAATGTTATATTTTTCTTTGTTGTCGTATTGCGTTAAATTATCCAAATTTTTTTTTAATGGCTTTGAATTTGTCAGAACCATGCCCCCGTGTCCTGTTGAGATGACTTTTGTTGCATAAAATGAGAAGATGCTGAGATTTCCAAAACTTCCAAGCATTTTTCCTTTGTAACTTGCTCCAAGAGACTGCGCGCAATCTTCTATGATTGGGATTTTTTTTGAGATTTTTTTTATTTCATGTATGTTTGCAGGAACTCCAAAAAGATGTATGACAATTATTGCCTTCGTTTTTTTTGTTATAAGAGGTTTTATTGTTTTAGCTGAAATGTTAAAGCCATTGTTTTCAAAATCAGAATCAATATTTGCTAATACTGGCTTTGCGCCGGTGTAATTCACCGCGCTTAAAACTGATTCACAAACATAACTTGGAAGTATGACTTCATCTCCTTTGCCAACCCCTAAAGAGAGTAAAGCCAAATGCAAGGCAGCTGTGCCCGAGTTTGTTGCTTTCGCATATTTAACTCCAATAAATTTGCACATTTTATTTTCAAATTTTTTTGTCTTTGGACCTGTGGCATGCATGCCTGATGCTACTTGTTCTTTAACTGCTAAAATGTCTTCTGCAGAAACAGTTGGTTTTGAATGTGAAATAATTTTAGGCATTTTAGATATTTTGAACGTTTTATATGTTTTTACACGTTTTGAATTACATCCATAATTCTTGTATTATAAAAATAACTTGCAACGCCATCTTTGCGCGAGTAATCCAATTCTCCTTTCGGAACAAATCCAAGTTTTGCATAGAACCATACAGCGGGGTTGTCAGCGCGAACCCTGAACATAACGCGTTCAATTCCTTTTTTCAGACTCTTATTAAGAAATGCTCTTAAAAGGCCCCTCCCAGCAGATTTTACTCTTTTTTCTCTGTCAACAATAATTTTGTTAAGGAAAGCGTGCCCTTCTTTGATTGAACCTATTTGATAACCAATAACACCTCTGTGATTTAATGCTATATGACTTAATTCCCATTTTCCAGGCAATTCATACATAAGGTTTCCAAGATTCCAGGGCTCATCGCCTATCTCTGTCCAGTTATGTTCTAATTTCAGTATAGACACTGCTTGATGTAAAGCCATCTGTTTTGTTAAAGGAACTATTTGTAAATCTTCTGGGGTTTGTAAAATTGTATCTACCATGTAATTTTGGCATAATCCCAGTTTATAATATTTATGATATTGAAGATATTAGATAAAAAACAGAAATCTTTATAACGAAGTTTTGATGAAGAACAGGATGAATAATAAATCATTGAGTTTAAGAATAATAACAGGCACCTTTATAATTTTGCTTTTGGCTTTTGTGCTGATATTTTTATCAAAATCGTTTTCAAAAGATTCCACTGAAGATTTCAAAGAAAACTACAAAGAAACAATTACAAGGCCTCTTTTAAACCTGGAAAAAAGCAACGGCATTGTCACAAATATCTGGCTTGAAAATGAAGAGCAACTTGAGAAATTTACCCAAGAGGACATAAAATACCTCTTTGTTGACGTAGGAGGCCTGGATTCTCAAGGAAAAATAACAACGCCGGAAAACGAAATAACGAATTTTCTTTCATTGATAAAAAATTTTGAGGGAAAAAAAGGCCACGACTTCGTTGTTTTGCCTTATACCGAGATTATTATCAATAAGGATTACAGCCTTGATTCAGGTATTTTTACAGATAATCTTGTCAAAGAGCATTCAAGACTTGTTGACTTGGGTTTTGACGGAGTTCATATTGATGTCGAGGCAGTTCCTTTTTCGCAAAGAGATGAATATCTTGAATTTCTAGAAAAGCTGGACAAGTCAATCGGCAATGAAAAATTAATAACTGTTTACGCGGGCTCATATAACGAAAATCCGAATATATGGGAGTGGGAGCCGGAATTTTACAGAAATGTTGCAAATCGTGTCGACCTTATAACTATTCCCGGTTATGATTTTGGGTTGGAAGACGAAGAACAATACAAAAATTATGTCAAAAACCAGATTGAGTTTATTGAAAATAAGGAATGGAACTCAAAATTTATGTTTGCAATTCCGACACATAAAAAAGAGCCAGAAACAATAGATAATGCATTAGATGCTTTTTCTGATATCAAACTTTCAGAAACTGAAAGCAGGTTTATTGGAATTGCTATTTTTGCGGAATGGACTACAGATGAAAAAGAATGGGAAATTTTTGAAAATTATCTTAAAGATGCTCGGAAGATTTAATTTTTTTAAAAAACTATAAGAAAATACCAAAAATTTAACCTTTTTTAAGAAAAGTTCATTGATTTTAAGTAATGACAAAAAGCCATTTTTATCGACGGTAATTATTCCTTTTCACCAAACGAAAGGAATGACAAAAACTATTTTCTCTACGACAATAATACTTTTAAAGAAAATACTTTTAATCATTTCATGATTATTCATAAGAGAGTAGTGACTGATAAAAGAGCAGCAAACATCTCTCTGTCAAATTCAAAAGAAACCTCACCAATTCATAGTTATGCATTAAATGTGTATAACACCCGGCAGAGTGAAATTCTCACTCAGCTCAACTTTGTTGGGTGCCTTGAAGTACTGAAAGGAGGTTATATATAAATGAAAAGCTTATTTACACTATCGGTAATGGCTTTATTAGTGTTAGCTGTCATGCCCGCAGTTCTTGCTGTAAGTGTCGGAAGCGGTATAACTCCAGACATTACAACAGAAGACTTCGCTCCATTGGTTTGGATGTGTGATTCTAGAGTTGTCTACGATGATGCAACTGAACCTGGAAGAATCTCTGGTGATGGTGAGGTACTTAAAGAAAGAATAAACAACTATGCTTTCGAAGGAGAGCAGATAACGTGGAGAGTTCTTGTAATGGACAAAAACGGAGTTGAGAAAATTGAAGATGTTTTTGCCACAATAGGAGACTCCCAAGGTGAAGGAAACGACATAGAAGTAAACTGTCAGGAAGTATGGGTTGGAAATGACATAGACGAGACATGTAATGCAAGAATCCTTGAAGAAGACTTAGATGACTTCGATGGAGATGTAATGAAGTACTATGACTGTACTCTTACAGTTGAAACACCTGAGAGCATGAGTGGCGAGAAATGGGTAACTGTTGAAGCTGTTGACCTAGATGGCTTGTCCGGAACAATGGATGAGAATGAATTTTGGTTCCTTAACCCTGATATAGCGTTAAGTATTGACGGAATACTAACGTTTGATGATGTGAGGCCTGGAACACAGAGTTACTCAAATACATTGTTAGTTGGAAACGACGCTGAACTTGGTTCAGGAGTTCTACTTGATATGTTTATATCAGGTACTGACTTTTATGATACATCAAGCAGCGGAGCAATGTGTCCAACAACAAACCAGTTAACTTTGGACAATTTCAGATACTATGTCACAAACGGCGCTTACAACTCTGCACTAGATGCAGGGGCTGACTCTGTTGATTCCGACAGAGCTACTGACGTAGAGGGATATACAAATATAGAATATGGTATAGGATTCAATAATCCAGCCCCATTCTATGACAATGCAGAAATATTACAAGCAGGACCTTCTATTGGCCCATACTACACTGCTAACATCTTGGCACCAGGTTCTGAAATGGCATTAACCTTCAAGTTAAGTTTGCCAGAGCCATGTAACGGTGACTTCGACTCGGGAAGCATATTCTTCTGGGGAGAAGCTATCTAACTGAACTATTTTTTATTTTTTATTTTTTATTTTTTATAAGACGTGGAGGCCCGACCTCAACGGGCTTCTTCATATTCGTTAATGTAAAACAAAGAAATCACAAATAAAGCATACTCGCGCGAAATATTCAAGAAACAAAAATGTTAATAAAAAAAAACATGGCAACACTTGGAATCTTAATTGTAGCATTTGCCGTAGTCTTGGCATCAGCAGTTTATGCTACGCATATTCCTGTGCAGTGCAATGATGGCGCTGATAATGACTTAGACGAAAAAATAGACTTTCCTACAGATAATGGGTGCTCAAGTGCATTAGATAACACTGAAAGTATAACATTAGGATATGCACATGGGTGTCTTACTAATGGAGATGAATTAAAAGATGTTTTTGGAAATACAAATTACCAATGTAATGCTAATTCTTGCATAGCATGTGTTTTGATGACTGAAGCAGGGAATTGGACAACACTTCTAAGTAAATGTAATAATTTGCCTCCTTGTGGATTCAATGATGGCAATGGGGGAGTCGGCGGAAACACGACAATAGATTCACAACCACCTAACCTAACAATAAACAATCCAATAGAAGGGAGGATTTACAACTCCAGGACGGTTTTGCTTGATCTGAAAGTAGATGAAAAATCAGATATTTATTACACCGATTTAGTCAACGGGCGCGGAAGATGGACAAGGGTCTGCTCTGATTGTCTTGGATATAAAAGGACAAGGTCTTTCGGAGAGGGGCTTAACAGCATACAATTCAAAGCGTCAGATGTTATCGGAAATACTGCCTATAAAAACATCTCGTTTTTTATAGATAGCATGAAACCAAGAATACTAAGAGAAGAGCCAAAAGACGGATTCACAAGCGGGGATTTCTCAATACAATTTAGTGAAGATAATCCTGAAAGATTATTCATGACGTATGGGGACGTTAATCCAGGATTTAATGTTCATGAAATAGACATAGATAATGAGTGCCAGTTAGAGAGAGGGAGATATTACTGCGACACCCATATTAACCTATCTGGGTATGATGGGCATGAAATATTGTACTGGGTGACTCTCACAGACATTGCAGGCACACAGACTGATTCCAAAAAACATAACGGATTGGATGTTGATACAACTTCCCCTGTTATAAATAGTTTAACCAATACAATTAACAAAAGGTATGTTAATTTTGTAGTCAACGTCACGGAAGAAAACTTTGACGAAGCAAATTATTCTTACATAGACACCAATGGAAGAACAAGAGAAGGGAGACTGTGCTCCAGATTAAAAGACGGAATTTGCGAGAAAAAATTAAGTTTCAGACCAGGGCATTTTGATGTTTCAATTCAGGTTTTAGACAAGGCTGGAAACAGCGTTGGGCAAGTAACCAGCTTTGATGTTGTCTAAATTTACCAAATCAGAGTAACAATATAAAATATTTAAATGAGAAGGCACTTAAAATAATGGAATATGAAAAAAGAAATCTTGATAATAGCATTAACGATTACACTAACTGTTTTTTTGGCTAGTTTTCTTTCTGCGGCAACGTTTTTTGTTGACAATACCGTTTCTTGTGATGATAATACTTTAAATTCATCGGCAACGCCTTATTGTGAGATTCAAGAAGCTGTTGATGACGCTTCAAATGGGGATACTATTAATGTTGTTGCTGGGACGTATGACGAACAGGTTGTGATTGACAGCAAGAGCTTAACACTTCAAGGTGCTGGAGATACAACAATCATAAAACCATCTTCGGCTAGTTTATTGACAACTTTTTATACATACCCAATCGGAGTTTTGCCGGCGTGGGTTGGACTTAAACTTGCTGGTTCGATTTTAGTTAAAAATAACTCTAATGTAACAGTAAAAAATTTGAAAGTTGACGGAATAGATGTTTCAAGTTTGCCTGTTGGAGCAGATAGACTCGCCGGAATAATATATGGGGAAGCTGGAGGACTAATCTCAAATGTAACTGTTAACAATATCAAGACTCCTGGTTACTCAATAAGAGGATATGCAATTGATACTAGTTCAGTTACAGCTCCCTTAAACATAGAAATTAAAGACAGCAGAGTTAATGATTTTGCCCGCACAGCAATTCAAGCACAGAGTGCAAATCTTACAGCCAATATTCATGATAATGTAATTGTCGGACCTGGTTCAATTGGCCCTGCGAATGTGCCAAACGGTATAGTTTTAATTGCCGGAGCAAAAGGAAATGCAACTAATAACAAAATTAGTGCTAATCATTATACTGGCGTCACTTTTTTAGGTTCGGGGGTATTGTTATTCCAGGCAGGAGATGGAATCTTAATATCAAACAACGAGATTTTTGATGTTGATGATGCAATAATTCTTGCTGGAACAGATTTGTCCAATGTTCAAAATAATAATCTTCATAATAATGTTAAAGGAGTTAGAATTGAAGACGTTAGCGGGGATGGTTCTGCAAGTAACAGCCTAACAGATAATATAATTAAAGATAACACATTATTTGGAATAGACATCGGAAGTTCTTCTGGGGGAAGCAATTCTGCAAATAAAAACAGCATTACTGGAAATTCTGTAGGAGTAAATAACGGGGGTGCATTCAGTTTCAATGCAACATATAACTGGTGGGGGGATTGCTCTGGGCCAGATGTTGATGGACTGGGAAACCCTGGAACAGGAGACAGAATTGTAAATGCATCTGGACCTGTTCTTTTTAATCCATGGGTTGGAGTTTGCATAACAGATAAAATTAATGTTCAATGTGCAGAGCAATCAAAAGATGTAATGCTTAGTGCAAATGTTAGCTCTTTCATAGGAACTCCGGCTTTAGACGATGTTTGGTTTTCATATACAATAAATGGAACAAATTACAACAAAACCGGACTAAATACTTTCGGCGACGTTTATAATGCCACAATAAATTCCTCAGAATTGGTTGGTGGGCAAAGTGTAAGTTGGAATGTTTATGCAAATGATACTTCAGGCGTTGTTGTTGGAAATGGGCTTCAGACATTTTATGTGCGCAATGCGACGAGGCTTGGAATTGTGCCCTTTCCTGCAGACGGGTTAAATGGCTGGTGGGTTACAGAGCCGGTATTTTCATTAACGCCAGATGCAGCAAGTGCTGGAAATGATTCATGGTATCAATGGGATGCCGATGATATCTTCAAATATACGGGACCTTTTGACTTGGATGATATTCCAAATGCCCCCCCTATAGAATCTGCAGGAACTCTTGGATTAAACTGGTGGACAACTTTTGGAATTTGCGGAAATGAAACTGTTCAAAGTCAGACTTTATTTATTGATTTAAAAAATCCGCTGATCACAGATCTTCAGCCAGCTGATGGCTCAACAGTTTTCAATAATTTAAGTCCGACGATAAGTGCACTTCTAGATGAGGTTTACCAAAGTAATTCAGGAATTAATCAAAGCAGTGTTTCAATGAGGCTTGATGGTGTGTCTGTTAGCGCAAATGTAACTCCTTCTGGAGATTTGGATGCTATTGTGAATTTTACTCCTAGCTTTAATTTATCTCTTGGAAACCATCAAGTTTATGTAAATGTAACAGACAACGCAGGAAGATTTTCACAGAAAACATGGAACTTCACAATAAATACAACTGGTGTGTTTAATATGACTGTTCATTCACCGAAAAACATAACATATAGCACAAGAAAAATTCCATTTAACATAAGCTTAACTGGAGAGGTTGAAAAACTAGAATACATTAATTACAATGAAAGAATTCCTCGTTGGAGAATATTATGCAGAGACTGCAATCAATCTGGATTTGACAAACAAAAAAACAAAACACTGCTTGAAGGAGAAAATTTAATAGGAATAAAGGCAACCGATTTCCTTGGACAGATGAATCAGCAAAATATAAGCTTGTTCATTGATACCAAATCTCCTAAAATACTTAAAACAGAACCTGCCAAAAACAAGGTAACAAACGGAAGCTTTTCAATAAAATACACTGAAGATAATGTAAAGGAAGTCTTGTTAAGCTGGAATCCAACTGTAAATTTAACGAGCCAGTGCAATACGCCTGGAAAAAACGTTGTCTGCGACGTGCAAATTAACAATAATCTCTCTAACTTTTCAGCTTATGACGGACAGAATATAATGTATTGGATTAACATGACAGATGTTGCTAACCATACGGCCAGCACAAAACCAACGAAGGTTTTTGTAGACACGACAGCACCAGTAATAAATTTCTTTAATCATTCTATATCAGGAAAAACCGTTGAATTTGTTATTCTTATTACTGAAGCTAATTTTGATGAGATAAATTACTTTGATTTAAGCCAAAGTAATCCAAAAAAAGTGCAATTATGTTCAAAAATTAGTGGTGGGCTTTGCAACAAGAAAAAAACCTTTAAAACCGGCGCACATAACTTAACAATTAATGTTCTTGACGACGCTGGAAATGCTGCAATGCAAAATTTGAACTTCATAATCTCATAGTTCATTAGACAGGAGTAATGATAAAAAGCCATTTTTGTTGACGGTAATTGTTCCTTTTCATTGAACAAAAGGAATGACAAAAACTATTTTGTCGATGACAATAATGCTTTTAAAGAAACGGGTTTTGAAGAGTCTAGGTGATAATAAGAGAGCTGAAAGGAGGTTATATATAAATGAAAAAACTTTTACTTTTTTGGGTGATGTTTGGTGTTCTTATTAGTATGTCAAGTTCTGTTCTTGCTGTTAATCAGGGGCTGAATGTAACAATTGGTGAAGACATTCATCTTTTGATTAATCCTGATACAGTTGATTTCGGAACAAGAGTACCTGGAACTGGTTATTCTGCATTAAACGGACCCATAACATTTGATGCTACCGGAAGTAATGTTGATGTAACTGTAACAGTTTCAGCTGTAACAGGATTCCCTTTTGATAGCGCTACATTGCTTTTAGATGGAGATAGTACTCCAGTAGGAAAATCTTGGCTTTTAGTATGTGAAACTCCCCTTACAGTATGCACATATGATGTTGCAAGCACTGTGCCAACATTAGATATTCCAACAGGAGCTTCACAAGGAAACCATGTAGGAACAATAACATACACAGTAACAGGCCCATCGCCATAATTAAAATGGAATATAAAAAGTTCCTTATCTTTTTTGCGGTATTTGTAATATCGGTTGGACTTGTGTCTGCTGCCGTTACCGTAACATCGAAAAGCAGATCGTCCACTGGAGCAGCGTTCACAGAAATTTCTACGGAAAATGATGTTTCCATTCCAAATTCCTTAAGATTATTTGCAAGTGAAATAACAAGTTTTCCTCCAACAAATGAGGCAAGATTTAGGGTAAATTTTGCTTCAGGAACAAAATTATCCGACTTGGAAAGTGTTTCTTGGATGCAGTTTGTTGATCATGGATACATTTCCCATGTTGATGTTTTGCTTGATATCAACGGAAATGGAGTTTATGATGGAACTGCTGGAGGCGACGATGCATTAGTTTTCGAATATGCCAAGGTTAAGCCTAGTTTAGGGTGTGACGATGTAGATGATTACCCTCTTGGAAGTGTTGATACATTTGGAGACAAAGGAATCGTAGATAATGATGCTTGGGCTTGGTTAACTTCAGGACCTGCAGGAGGATGTGCATCACCAGCAACAGAATTTTTCTGGCATGTTTTAAGTGCTTGGAAAGCAGGCGTACCTCCTTCAGAGGCTAATGGAAAAACCATTAATGGAAACACAAAAGTCGTTGCATTAGAAATAGAAGTAGACGGATGGATAGCAGAATCAGAGGCATTTATAGACGATGTTAAAATAAATAATGCGTTGGTTGAAAATTTTGACGGCGCGCAGGTAGTGGAAGTTGAAATTGTCGCCCTTACACTTGTAAGCATCGCTCCTACGAGCTTGAACTTTGGCTCACTCTCACCAGGAACAACAGACAATGCCGCATTAAATGGGCCCATCTTGTTTGATGCTACTGGCAGCAATACAAATGTTAACATAGAAGTTGCATCTGTTACTGGTTTTCCTTTTGCAGATGGTCTAGAATTTGATGGATTTAATCCAGTAGGACAAGATTGGGACTTTATTTGTGTAGTAGTTAATAATGTTTGCACATATCCGGTTCAATCAACAGAGCCCACCTTAAGCATACCAGCAGGAGCAGTTATTGGAGAGCATATAGGAACTGTAACATATACTGTGACAGGATCTCCACCATGAGAAAATGAAAATTAAGTTTTTTTTATTATTTATAACTTTAACTTTATTCGTGTTGAACGCGATTCAGGCTGTCGGCTTTTCGCCGAGCAGCTTGACCTTTGATCTAGGAAAAAATCAGGAAGAATGTAAAATGATAACAATAGAATCAGATTCAGAAAAAATAACAGTTTCAGATAGCTGGGCAGAGAATGAAAGTGTTGAATGGAAAGTCAGTTCATTTAACACAAGTTCAAGTGAGCATGAAATTACAATAACCTATGACAATGAACTTTCTATTGATGAAAGAGAGGTTGAAGTTTGCCTTTCTGGAAGCAAACTTGGAGAATATCATGGAGTTTGGTTATTTCAAGAAGAACAGCAAGGAAATTCTGTTGTTCAATTTGGAGTTTGGCTCAAAGTTTTAATAAATGAGCAACCAGTAGCTGCCAGTAGCTCAGGTGGAGGTGGAGGCTCTGGAGGTGGAGGCGGAATCATTGCTCCGAAAAATACTACGAATACGACAAATAATTCTATAAAATTTGAAAATACAGCTAATGCACAATCTGAAACAGAAGCGGGAACTGAGTCAGCAGGAACAGAAGGAGAAACAGAAGATTCTTTTTCCAGAATAACAGGCAGAGCTATTTGGGGAAATATAAATGCCAGAAACTTAATTGCGCCTGCCGCGGTAATCGTCCTTGCGATTGTTGCATTAATAATTTATAAAAGAAAAAATAACTTGCGGCAAAGGGGATATTAACATGAAAAAAAGAGGTTTTTTATTTTTAGGGATTTTATTAGTTGGAACAGTGTTTGCTTTTACCATGGAGCAGGGTTTAAAGGTGACTATTTTAACAGGAGATATAAATATTATTTCCCCTATGCAGGATAATATTTATGATGACAGAAGAATTCCTGTCATAATTTTGCTTAGCGAAGAAGCCGAGTATTTAAAAGTTAGCGATAACGGCGGAAGATTTAGAAATCTTTGCAGAAACTGCGATAGTTTAGGCTTTTGGTCAACTAGGATAATGGGCTTTGATGAAGGATTCCATGAACTGGAATTCGTGGCCGTATTTAGTGATAGAACTGTGTCACAAAACGTGTCTTTCTTTATAGATAGTAAAGATCCAACAATAACTAAAACAACGCCAGCAAGAAATCAGGTAACAAACGGATCTGACTTTTCTGTTAAATACACAGAGAGTAATGTAAAAGAAATCTTATTGATCTGGAATCCAACTATTAATCTTACTGGACAATGTGCTTCTGGAGAAGACGTAATCTGCAATGTGCCCCAAGTTGACTTAACAGCTTTTGATGGGCAGGAAATTGAATACTGGTTTAATGTAACAGACATTGCCGACAACACAGATAGTTCTATTCCAACAAAAGTCCTGGTTGATACAACTTCCCCCTTGCTGACTGTGAATGCTCCTGTAAATACCGCTTATGGAAGAAGAGTTCCTTTTAATCTAAGTGTTAGCGAAGATGTTACCTTGGATTTAATAGACAACTCTGATTTAAGTCCAACATGGAAAAGAATATGCTCAAATTGTAATTCTTATGGATTAACCAGCTTAAGAACAAAGTCATTCAAAACAGGAATGCACGACATTGTAATCAGGGCAACAGACAAGGCAGGCAACAGCGACAGCGAAGCTGTAAGTCTTGATGTTGCCTAAATGCCAGATTAATTTCAAATTTTTAATTTCGGCCTTTTTTTCCTTTGTTTTCTTTATTTTCACCAAAAAGAAGTAATGACAAAAACTATTTTCTCGACGACAGCAATACTTAAAAAGGGTAACTACTCTGGAATTACTAATGATTAAAAGATTAGGCGTTATGGTGGTAATTTTATTCATTGTGCTGGTTAGCGTGGGGGCTGTCAGCGCCATTACAGGAGCCATGGGAAACGCAAGGATGATACTTTATCCAGAGGTAAACGGACTGACATATACTGAAATTGAAAAAAGTCTCCTGATAAAGAACGTGAATAATGAGTCCATCAACATCACTCTTCAAATTGATGAAGAAACAGGAAAATTCATTGAACTGATTGATGAAAGCTTTATTTTGGAACCAAAAACTGAAAAAAAAGCGCAATTTATTGTTAAGGTAAAAGAAGAAGGAACTTACAAAGGAAAAATAGCTGTTTTTTTCTCTGGTTTGGGAAAGCAAAAAGCAGGGGTTGCTTTGTCCTCTGAAGTTATTGTAATAGCAAGAAAGGACCAAGGAAGCAGAGGCGGAGGCGGTGATTCCGGAGGGGTTGGGCAGGAAGACACAGGAGGAGTAATTAGCGACGAAAGTGGAGAAAAGAAGAGCTCTTTAACAACTTCAGGATTGCTGATTGTCCCTGTTCTTGTCTTGTCAATTATTCTTGTAGCTTTGATGATTATCATGATGAAAAAAAGAAAAAAAGGCGATAAAAGGAGGAAGAAAGTAAATGCAAGGAGAAAAAAATGAAGAAATTTGTGCTGGTGGCTTTAACCGCCTTTTTGACGATTTTTCTGATTAATTCTGCATTAGCAGCAGATGTAGCATATATTGTGAAAAGCAGTGCTAATCCTTTTTTAACAAGTGAATTAAGGAATAATGGCTTAACATATGATATCATTCGTGAATCAAATTTAACATCAACGAATTTTTCAAAATACAGGATGCTTTTAGTTGGAAATGATAATTTTGATGATTTTACAAAAATTCCTGCTGAAAAATATAATTCTTTGATTATCAATGAGTATAATTCCCAGTGGGGATGGAGTTTTAGAAGGGGCTCAATTTCAAGTCCGACAAGCATAAGATTTAGTACTCTCAACACAACGCTGTCAGATGGAATTCCAGAAGTTTTCAAAGGATACTTTCTTCACGACATAAATGTTAACACATATTACCTGTCTGGAAAAAAAGCAACGGGAATTAAGTTTATAGCAAATATTGATGGAAGGCCATCTTATGACTCTGTTCTTGCGGTTGCATATCCTGGAGCAGAATATTTAAACGGTAAAATCGGGGAGAAAAGAAGTTTATTTTTTGGTATTGTTGAGACAAAATACTGGAGCATTGACTCCAGACAACTTTTCAGAAATTCCCTTGACTGGGTTTTGATTGGAGAAGACAATGACAATGATGGATTTTACAGCGACGATGACTGTGATGATGCAAATGCCGGGATAAACCCTGATGGAGAGGAAGTGGCTTATGATGAAATTGACCAAGACTGCAATGGCTATGACCTGGCAGACGTTGACTTTGATAGTTACTGCAAGGAAGGATATTCGATAAAAAATGCTTCATTCCAATGCCCAAAAGAATCAGGCGCATCAGGAACCGATTGCGACGATGAAGATTCGGATTTTAATCCGGGAAGCCAGAAGCTTCCATTAAACTGCAGGAACGATGCACCAACAATTTCAAGTATTCCTAATTTCATTGTCAGAGAATCTCAACTTGTCAAGTTAATTATATCTGCAAGCGATCCTGAAAATGATTCATTGACATATAACATAAATGACACCAAATTCACGCAGACAGGCACAAATACTTTCCAATGGCAAACAAGTTATTATGATGCAGGCAATCATAGTTTCATGGTTAGTGTAAGCGATGGACAATTAAATGCTACAAAAAACTTTAAAGTAGAGGTCAAGGAAGAAAATCAGGCTCCTGAATTAAATGCAACAATTCCCGATCAATCATGGAGTGAAGACACAAATTTATCATTGAATTTATCAGAATACTTCCGTGACTTAGACCCTTCAGACACTCTGGAATTCGGAGTTTCCAGGACTTCCTCGGACAGGAATATAAGTGTTGAATCAATTATTAATGGAATTGTCAATTTCATAGTAAAACGCGACTGGAGTGGCTTTGACTGGATAATATTTTTTGCATACGACGGCAAGGACTCTGTGCAATCAAACAATATAACCTTAACAGTAACTCCAACGAATGATGCGCCTGTTTTAACATTGCAAATTGCAGACCAAACCTGGAATGAAGACACCAAACTTGTTTTAAATTTGGGCAAATATTTCACAGATGTTGACAGCGAGCTAGACTACTCTATCACGGGAAACTCGCAAATCAACGTGAGTTTTACAGGAAACACCGCAACATTCATGCCTGCAAAAGACTGGAATGGAAAAGAAACGGTAAAAATAGAGGCAACTGACGAAGAATTTAACATTTCAAGCGGCGAGATTGTGCTTACCGTGGCTCCTGTAAATGATGCACCTGTGCTTGGCCTTATTGGTAATGAAATAGTCTTGGGAGGAAATCTTGTTGATATAGACCCAACTGCAACAGACGTAGACGGGGATGGCCTCGAATTTACTTTCAGTTCCCCTCTTGACCAAGAAGGAAAGTGGCAGACAGGACAACAGGATGCGGGAGTCTACAAAATAACTGTGGGTGTTCACGATGGCAAGGGCGGGAGCGACTCACAGGAGTTTACAATACAGGTACTGCAGAAATTCTACATAAACGAATTTGTTTCAAACCCAACAAGCGGGAATGAATGGATAGAATTATACAACGGCTTTGATCAAATTATTAATTTAAGTGATTGTGTCGTGAAAGATGGTTCAGGTGACATATTTGCCTTAAACGGTAACACAACACTTGGAAAAAACAAATTTGCGGTTGTTGAAATGAGCAATAAACTTGATAATCTTGGAGACACCTTGATGTTATATTGTTCCGATGAACTTATTGACACTGTTGCATACGGAAACTGGAACGATGGAGATTTAGGCGACAACGCAGGAGCTCCTGGCCTCGGAGAGTCTGCAAGCAGAAATCCCGACGGAGCTGACACAGGCAACGATAATGAAGACTTTGATATATTCAGATACCCTACAAAAGGTCTGCCAAGCAACACAGACATGGTTGCGCCTACTGTCAGGCTATTGAATCCCCAGGGTGGCGCTTTGTTCACAGAAACAAGGGACATAACATTTGAGTTTATTGCAGAGGACAATGTGGCTGGAACGCTGGAGTGTGAAATTTACCTGGACGGGGTTTTAAAAGCGACAAATAAAAATGTAAAGAATAACAGCGCCACAGGCATTCTTGTTGACAGCACTTCCGACGGAGAATACAGCTGGAACGTGAGATGTTATGATAAAAGAAATTATGGATTTGCGCAAGATAACAGAACTCTAACCATAAGCGCACCCGACAACCCTGTCTTAGCGCAGATAGGGCAAAAGAGCGTAGATGAAAATCAAACTTTGCAATTCATGATTTCCGCAACAGACCAGGACAATGATAATGTCTTATTAGGAATCCAAAATGTCCCGCAGGGAGCTAATTTTGCTGACAATCTCGATGGGACAGCAACTTTTTCATGGACGCCGACTTATGAGCAATCCGGAGTTTATGATGTTGCATTTATTGCAACAGACAGTTCGGGGCTGACAGACCAGGAGACTGTCAGAATTACCGTAAATGACAAAAGGATTCCTCCCGAATTCACAGACGTAGACAGATGTGAAGTTAAAAATCCTTTGCTGGGAATTTCAATAAAAGACCCTGATGAAGGGGACGAATTTAAGATTGGCGAAGAAATTGATGTTAAAGCCGATATTAAAAATGACCACACAGACAAACTGGATGTAAAGCTGAAAGCTTATTTGTATAATATTGATGATGAAGAATCCATTGAAAATGAAAAAGATAGCGTAGACATTGACAAAGGAAAAAGTAAAGATGCAACACTATCCTTAAAGGTCCCAAGCGACATTAAAGATGATGACGAATATGCTGTCTTTGTTCTTGCAGAAGGAAAAAACAAGGTAACGATTTGCAATGAACAATTCATTTACATCGACATCAGCAGGGAAGAGGATGACATCACCATCAAAGACCTCTTAATCAGCGAGGAACCTGTCTTACCCGGAAGCATTCTTGATTTAACGGTTGAAATGCAGAACATGGGAAGCGAGGACCAAGACGTCCATGTTGAAATCAGAAACTCTAAACTCGGAATTCTGGTGAAATCAGAGGAATTTGAATTAGAAAGATATGGAGACAAGGACGAGGAAACCAGGGACTTTGAAATCAAAATACCAGAACAGGCAACAGAAGGGGATTATGATCTGGAAATTAAGATTGTTTCAGACAAAGCACAGGACTCAAGGCTGGGGACCTTTTATGTCCCAAAAAAAGAAGGAGTTCTGGAGGATGAATCTGTTCCGCAAACACAGGAGTCCAAAAAAGAATCGGCTCGGCAGGATCCTTTATCAGTTTATCTGACTCTTAACTTATTGGTTTTAGCGTTGGTGGCTGCATCCATCTTCGTAATCAGATTTGCAAGGCACAGAAAGTTGGTAATCAAATTTGCAAGGCAGAAAAGGTAATTGCCATATAGGTTTAGTCTTATTTTTATTTCTTAACAAACGACAGTAGATAAGAAAGTAAAATATAAATAGTTTATTATCATAATCATAAGTATGTTTAAAATACAGGAAATGTGGCCATGTTTGGTATTCAAGAATAGGGAGACCTAAGACATGCCCAAAATGTAAAAGTCATAAGTGGAATGCCAATAATAATAATAACTTAAAAAGAGGTTCACATAAAAACAGGTGAAAAAAATATTTTATTTTTTGCTATTTGTAATCCTTTCATTGTCTGTAGTTTATGCAATTACGGCAAAAATTATAATATTAAATCAAAGTGCATTATGCCCTAATGATGCCGACAAATGCACCTTGGAGATATTTAAGAACAACATCAGGACAAATACAATTTCTATAACCAAAGGAACAGATGTTGCAATGAAACTCACAGCAATCTATTCAAATTACATACAGCCAGTCAATGGTTATTGCGGCCTAAGTCTTAATAGTTGCCTTTCTGGGACATTAAATGACATACCAGACGATGCTACAGACTATTTATGGTCATGTTCTGGGGCTGGGGGAGGCACAACTTCTTCCTGCAGTCTTCCTAAAGCGAAATACACATTAAATGTTGGTATCAATCCATCATTGGGTGGAGATGTAAGCGGTCCTGGGATAAATTGTGGCAATGATTGTTCAGAAGAATATATAGATGGAACGTCTGTTACACTGACTGCAAGTTCTTCAATTGGTTATTCATTATCTTCATGGGCAGGATGCAATAGTGTAAATGGCAATCAATGTAATGTTATAATGGACTCCTCTAAATCGGTAACTGCAAACTTTGTTTATGGTACAATTCCTAAGCCAGATAAGATAATTCTTTTGCAAATGGATGACTGCCAAATTTGGTGGCTTAGACCTACCTGCATAAATTTAGCCAATCTCCATATTCAAAAACAGGCTGATTTAACAATAGGTTTTGTCCCACAAGCATTAACAGAAGATGTTGCGTGGAAGCCATATTTACAGGATTGGTATAATAATTATCAAGGAAGAATAGAAATAGCCGAACACTCCTACGACCATTCCACAGATTATTCTGGGTGGTCTATCTCAAGTATAGTGGCTGACATGAACAAAGGAAAGACAGAATTTGCGAAATGGGGAATTTACCCCAAGACATTTATTCCCGCATTTGATTGGAGTACAAATGTAGCAGATGCTTCTAATGTTGCAGGATTTAAGGCAATTATGGATGGTTTAGAAAATCCTTATGATGATGGATGGATTGGAGATACAATAATATTGGAAGACGGAGTTTATTGTGGAGATGACTATAGTTCGTGTCCAAATAAAGAGTATTCATCATTGAAAACATTGGTAGACCAAGCAATTGTTCAAAGGGGATATGCAATAATTTTATTCCATCAGCAAGACTTTGGAGATGTAGGAACGAGCAAATACAATACACTTTATGCTAAATGGTCTTCTAATTTAGACAAGTTCAAGGCAGACGGATATGTTTTTATGACTGCAAATGAATACAGGGATTATAAGTTTGCCAACCCATAACAACCCGCTTCCACATTTCCAACAACCCAAAAACCTTAAAAACTCTTTATTCCCCCTTTTTTCGTAGACTAGGTGGCAGGTTAGCCCTCTGCCAACTGCAAATGGGCTTTATGGCAGACTGCAAGGAAGCGAGTGAAAGGAAAGTCAAAAAGTCTTTGTTCCGACGTTGACGCTTTGTCTGTCTCGATCTTGCAGATGCGAAACGGGTCAGGCCTTGATCGGAGCAGCCCTAAACATTTGTAAAGGTGCTTGACAGGTCGCAGAGCCGAGAAAGAATAAGGGTTCACTTTTCTGGCATCCTGGAGCAAACTTCCGAGTCTACATAATTTGCAAGAACGCCCATGCTTGGTCATTCTGGACAAACTCGTCTAAGCGTAGCCGAGTTAGAGCAAACTTCCGAGTCTACATAATTTTTTAGATAATATTTTCTTCGATAATTTGGGAAATAGGTTTTCCCGTCTTTTCCTTTATTTTCCTGAGTTTATTTATGGCTTCAACTGAGAGAGTTATATCTATTCTCTTCCTTTGAAAAGGGAGTTCCCTTGTCTTATCATATTCCTCAAGCATTTCAAAGGCCTTCCTATTTTTTTTCAATATCTTATCAATTGTTCTCTTATTTAATCGCATTTTTAATTCTCCATTCTATCTGCCTTATATTTGCCAAATTTTTTTGTGCTATCGAGACTGCCTGATAAACCAGTAAATCTCTGTCCACGTATTTTTTGTGTTCATCTGCAAAAGCATATGCGAGGAATACGGCAGTTCTCTTGTTTCCGTCTGAAAAGGGGTGATCAACGAGTATTGCTCTCCACAAATAAGCCAGCTTCTTATAAAACCCCAGTTTAGGATTACTTGCTTTTTCAATGGCAAAGTCAAGACTCGAATCGCTTCTTAAATTCCCTCCGAATCCCTTGTTTATACGTAACAAATCTACCATACTAATTTCCATACACATAAATAATAGTAAGATATTTATAAATGTTTGTGTAGAAAAGAATAATCAATAAATTAATAAACTATTTTCCCCTCTAAAAAAACATGGAAAAAAGAGGGAGATTTCTTGCCAGAAATCATAGATTGGCAATTTTTCCAGAGAAAAATCGCAGGGGGCAAATCTATCTCGTTTCTGCCATAATCCTCGCTGTAATAATGATGAGTGTTATCGTGGTTTCAAATTATTCAAAGAAGGACGAATATCTGGATTTAAACAGCCTCAGGGATGAATTGAGGATAGAGAGCGGAAAAATTCTGGATTATGGAATTAACAACCAGCTTAGCCAGCTGGCAATGAATCAGCTTCTTCAGGACTTCTCTCAGAAATACATAGACACCGAATCACGGGACAAGAATCTTTATTTTGTTTTTGGGACGCAAAGCAACATCACGCTCAAAGGATACCAGAATACAGCGCATACTGTTTCTCTGGACAGCACAGAAGTCAATTCTTCTTCAGGGGCATTCTTAGGAACCATCAGCCCATCTGGAAACAGCGCCACTCTGAATATAGATGAAAACTCTTATATTTTTACTTTAAAAAACGGCGAAAATTTCTTTTTCGTGATTTCCCGCGAAACCGGAGGAAAGGAATATGTTGTTACAGGATGAAATGATAAAAAATAAGAAAGGAGTGAGCATAATGATCGGTTATGTTCTTCTGCTAGTCTTCGCGGTGATAATGGGTGTTATAACCTTTGCCTGGCTCAAGTCCTATGTTCCCGCAGAAGCTCTGAATTGCCCCGAGGGCGTCTCAATTTTCATTAACGAGGCAACATTCAACGATTCAACATCTGAGCTAAATTTAAGCTTGGTAAACAACGGAAGATTTGATATTGCAGGATATTTCATACATGCATCTGTCTCTGAACAGGAATTACCGACGATAGATTTGTCCTCTTATCTCAACGAGGGTTTTAGCGGAAAGAAATTAGGAACTTCTGTAATCATTGGGAATGCAGATATACTTTTTGGTCAAGAAGGGAACCTTTTCGAAGCAGGAGACCGGGAAAAGAATATTTTTAACATTCCTCCCGGTATTACTAAAATTCATTCTATCAGGATAACTCCTACAAGATTCCAGGAAGAAAATGGCAGGCAAAGGTTCGTGAGTTGTGGCGATGCAAAAGTGCAGCTGCAGCTGGCCACAGCGCCTATAGTATGCATACCTTCCTGCACCGGAAAGGCCTGTGGAGGCGATGGCTGCGGGGGAAGCTGCGGAAGTTGTAATTCAAGTTTCTTTTGTGATGCTAGTAGCCAGTGTATTTCAACAAATTGTGTGCCTGCTGCAAATTCAACACTTTCAGAAATTTGCGGTTCTTTCGTTTGCGGAACAGCTCAGAATGGAACCTGTGGCAATGTAAGTTGCGGGACATGTACAGGAGGCAATTCATGCAACCAGACATCGGGGCAGTGTGTTTTCATAAGTTGCGTGCCTGCTTCAGATCCAACACTTTCAGGAGTTTGTGGTTCTTCTGTTTGTGGAACAGCTCAGAATGGAACCTGTGACACTGTAAGTTGCGGGACATGTACAGGAGGCAATTCATGCGACCAGACAACAGGTCAGTGTATTTCAGCAAATTGTGTGCCTGCTTCAAATCCAACACATTCAGGAGTTTGCGGTTCTTCTGTTTGCGGAACAGCTCAGAATGGAACATGTAGCACCGTAAGTTGCGGAACATGTACAGGAGGTGCTTCATGCAACCAGGCAACAGGTCAGTGTGTTGCAGCAAGTTGTGTGCCTGCTTCAAATCCAACACTTTCAGGAGTTTGTGGTTCTTCTGTTTGCGGAACAGCTCAGAATGGAACATGTAGCACTGTAATTTGCGGGACATGTACAGGATTTCCAATAGTTGCTGCATCTAAGACATCGTCAAGGTCTAGTAACGCCGCTGACGACGTAATTACAATGCCCACCGGGATTGTGGCGGGTGACTTGCTTCTTGTCATCCACGCCACAGATGCAGGTGGAAGTGCAACACGAACATGGAGTGGTGGATTTACCGAAATTCTGGACAAGAGCGCAAGCTCGAATATAGGGGTGGCTTGGAAAATTGCGGCAGGGGGAGACTCCCTTACTGTCACTAAGTCAGCCTCAGAGAGATTCTCAGCCATTGCCCTTAGGATTACTGGAGCTCATGCATCGTCTGCTCCTAAGATTTCTACCACTGCGACAGGGGAAAACACTGACCCTAATCCCGATTCTGTTACTGCATCCTGGGGCGCGGAGAACAATCTCTTTATCGCCTTTTATGGGCAAGATACAAATATTACTGATACGATAGTTGATGCATGGCCAACGAACTATGACGACAATCAGATTCAAGGTGTTTTTGTTGCCTCTGCTGGTGAACCCAACATGGCAACCCGGGATTTGGCAGCGGCTACAGATGACCCTGGAACATTTACCATCAATACGTTGATAGGGTGGAGGGGGTGGCGGGCTGGAACAATAGTTGTTAGACCAGCATAAGCAGCAGGCGCCATAAACCCTGTCGCCTCATTCTGAACAAATCCTGCAGACAATGTAAACAGGAGCAACTCGTCTGTTACAGTAAAATTTGAGAGTAAAGCAGATGCCGACAACGACGATTTCTATTTTGACGGGTTAAAAATTACAAAAATAGGATAATTACATTGTGGGACAGAAACATCCCACAAATTTATAATATGTTGCTCTAAAAATAGCACTATATTAGATTATTCTTTAGCTGATTTCCATAATATTTCAAATACATTACGATAAGAATCTGCGACGTGTTTGTTGTCAATTATGGTAACTATTGGTTTATCCGTCCAAATAACAAAAGAAACCTTATCACCATAGATAGTTGTTTCAGTTAAAGGTTCAAATTCGGTGTCGAAGAATCTGACTTTAATTTCCTTATGATGTATTATTTTTTTCCAATGTTTAAGAGATTTATGGAAAATCATTCGCGCCTTAACGCCAGATTCATGCTGTTTGGTATGAAGATTTTCCCAGTAAAAGTCAGGAATAATTTTCTCAGATTGGAGAGGGCTTCCAAAAACACAATAGTCTAATTTATTATCTATTATCTCGGAATATATTCTCTTAATTCCCGCAACTCCACTAAAAACTGCAGCTGTTTCTTTTAGAATCCTATGTTTTTTTAATAAGACTACCTCTTTAGAGATTTTATAGGCTAATTCTTTTTGCTTATCGAGCTCTTCTTTTTTCTTTTCAATAAATTCGACTAATGCTGAAGGGTCTTGAATCTGGTATACTCTATGATTTTTTTCTATTATTTTGGATATCATTCCTTTGTCACATAATCTTTCAAGAGCTTGGTAAGTGTTAGCTTTGTAGAATCCTGTTTCTTGTAGCAATCCTTGAACATCAGAAGCTCCAAGTTTTAACAGGGTTAGATATAAAGTCGCCTCTGCTTGAGACAATCCTAATTTCATTAAATCTTCTTTGTCCATAATAGTAGTATTAATCTAGTACTACTCATATATAAATCTGTCTATTTTGAAAGATTGCTATGAAAAAGATAATACAAAAAATTGCAAATGTATATAGGCAAGATGGTAAAACTTTTCTTTATCATCTAGCTAGCGTTGGAATTTCAACAATAGCTGGTGCTATAAATGCTGGTTGTTTAGAGAAGTATGGATTTGAACCTGCTTTGAATAGTTCAATAACTACCGGGGTTGGAACTGCTAGTTATTGGATACCTTTTATTGGTTTGCTGGCTAGAAATGAGAGGAGCGAAATGAAAGACGAGAATGGGAAGTATATAGCTAGTAAAATTCGCTCTAAAGCTATTCAGTATGCCTCTTTTGTTGGAATTGGAGAAGTTTTATTTGCAGCAGTTAGAGGATTCACGCAGTACCAAATACAAAAAAGACTTGAATTGGATGCGACCTCAGCTTCTGCTCTGACAGATTTGACTTGTGCAACTGCCTATGGTGTTTTGGTTCCACCTATTAGACAAATTCTTAGAAAAAGTGCTAGAGAAAGTAACCTGGAAAAAATAGCTAAGGAGGTTACAACATAAAATGGGAAATTATAACGATTTTGCAGCAGAATATGCAGAAAAGACTAAACTACTAGAACAAAAATCAAGAAACCATTATTATTCTCATTTACCACTAATCCTGAATAATAAAAAAATTTTAGATGTTGGTTGTGGGTCTGGGCAGGATGCAGTTTATTACTCGAAGAGGGGAGCTAAAGTTTATGGAATTGATATTTCTGAAAAGGAAATTGAGATGGCGCAAAATCTCGGAGTAGGACATTTTGTAGTTGGCACTATGAATAAACTGCCTTATGATTCAGATTCATTTGATTACGTAACCAGCTTTTATGCATTACAAGCTTCAAATAATATTGAACAGACTATAAGTGAAATGATAAGAGTAACTAAATCTAGAGGGACTATCTTAATCCAAACAAAACACCCATTTAGGAACCTTATCGAAGGATGGAAGAATAACAATAAAATGGATTATTATTCTCCTGGCAATGTAACTTCCCATATACTGAATAAAACAATTACACTAAATGAACCAAGCCATACAGTTATGGAGTATTTATCTTCTACAATATTAAGCAAAGTGAGGTTAATGAGTTTTGAGGAGCACTCAGACTTTCCAGCTAGTGAAGAAATAGTAAGTGGTTTAGTATATCCAACTTATTTGATTTTGAAATTTCATAAGCTGTAGTTAATATACTGCCATTTTCGTAGCAGTATGTTTATAACATAATGGGCTATATTTTTTATGATAAAGATTGTGACAGATTTTATTATGTAGTAATTACAAAGTAGTTATAAAAGAAGGATTTAAAAAGTTTGAATCCTCTTAAGAAATATGAAGAAAGGAGAAGATTTTGAAGTATACGAATATCCTAATGGCTTTCGTTTAGTATGGCAAAAAACTCCAACGAATACTATTTTTGGGAATCTGAGAATAAATCATGGAGCATTACATGAGAATGAAGGAGAAGAGGGAATTGCCCATTTTTTAGAACATATGCTTGTAGAAGGAGGAACTGAAAAATATACTCCTGAAGAACAAGCAAGAATAAAGGGGGATTTTGGCTATACTAATGCCTTTACCTCTAGAGATAGAACAATGATTCCTTGGGGAATGATTCCGTCTGGTTTAGAGAGTTATTTAGATATGGCTGCTCAAATGGCATTTCATCCCCGTTTAGACTCAAAAACCTTAGAGCAACAAAAAAAAGTGGTTCTGAGGGAAATAGCAAGAACAAAAGGAGCTCCTTATTTTGAAGATGTAATTAAGTTTTATTGGCCAAGCGTAGCAAGAGATAGAGACCACACTTATTTTGTTTTAGGTAATGAAGAAGTCATACAAAATGTTAACAAAACAAAATTAAGGGAATTTCATAGGCGAGGATATGGCCCGAATAATATGATTTTAATGCTAGCTGGAGATTTACCTCTAGGCATTGTTGATAAAGTAGCAGAGTATTTCGCTCATCAACAAAAAGGAGAAGGTAAACCATTTGAATTTTCGCAGGTTTTGCCTCTCAATGAAAAAGCGGTAAGATATTCTAAGGCAGAGGATTTAGTTGATAAAGATAATCCTCAAGAAAGCAATTCTGAATTAATGCTGGGCATTGTTGTTCCAGATGAACTTCATCCAGACAGCCCTAACTTAATTGTGGCATCAGAGATTTTAGGAAAGAGTTGGACTGCTGGTTTAAAGAAGAGGATTAGAAGCGAAGAGGGAATGGCTTATGATATAGGAAGTTCCTATAACGGAGACAAAAGATTTGGTTACTTCGGAATTAATGGAAACATTCATGCAAAAAGACAGGAAAGAACAATAGAAATAATTTTTGAAGAGATGAGCAAGCTAGGGCAATCTACCTCAGATGAAGATGAAGTATCTAGTGCAAAAAAGAGAGTTTCTTATAAGGTCGCAAGTGGTTTGGAGAATAAATTCAGGATGTTAGTGAATATAGACCCTGTAAATGTTGGAGCAATAGCAAGAATGGATTATGCTTTGGAAGGAAGAATTCCAATTGAGGAAAAACTATCTAGAATAGAACAGGTTAATCCATTAACATTACAAACCGTTGCTGAAAAATATTTGCCTTCTGATAGAGAGAAAGATAATTATGTTCTTCTTGTAAGAAACCCATTGGAACCTTAATCCATTAATTTCTCACTATCTGCCCACTTTTTCAAACCACAAAAATAAATTATGCCCCAGAAAACCGGGCTTAAATTTATAAATTAAAACATTCTGAATGATAATATGAAAAGGGAGATTGCTGTGAAGAGGGATATGAAGCAAGGAGTTTCTCCCGTAATTGCGACCACGCTCCTGATTGCGATGGTCATTGTAATAGGTCTTATAATTTTTTTATGGTTTCGCGGATTTACGCAGGAAGCTATCACAAAATTTGGAGGTGTGAATGTAGAACTTGTATGCGGAGATGTGCAGTTTGATTCCAGTTATTCTTCAGGGAATCTTCTTCTTTCAAATACTGGAAATGTTCCTATCTACAGTTTCAAGCTGAAAGTGGAAAAACCAGGGAGCTTTGAAACTCTGGATATAGAGAACATTTCAGGCAACTGGCCAAAAACAGGGCTTAACCAGGGAGGGGTTTTCTCAGGAGACATAAGTTCTTCTGCCCTCGGTGCAGAAAAAATAACGGTGATTCCTGTTCTGAGGGGAACTACAGAGTCTGGGGCAAAAACCCATGCCTGCGATGAGCAGTATGGGGAAGAAATAATCTTATAAAAATTGCTTAGCTAAAATTAATAAACTATTTTTCACTAATGAGGTTATGATAAAAAACAAAGGCGGAGTTTCAACTGTTGTGGAAACTATCCTGCTGATAGCATTAACGATAGGAATCGTGGCTATTGTATGGACAGTGGTCAGCAATCTGGTAGAGAAAAATATCAGCAGCTCTGAATCCTGCTTCGGGGTTTTTGAAAAAGTCACCTTAAATCCGAGATACACATGCTACAACAATGTTACTGGAACTGGTAATGACGAGGTCTGGTTTTCCATAAGCCTTGGCGACATAGAAAAAGTTGATGACATTCTCGTCGCAATATCTGGAGAGGGGAATTCTGCAAGTTTCAAGATAATGGAAGACAAACCTGCCGGACTTTCATATTATCCTGACAGAACAAGGCCGGTCGTAATCCCCAGAAAAAGTCAGGGTCTCACCTATATTTATGAACTTCCTTCTTCTTTTACCCAGACACCTGAAAGGATAGAAATAGCTGCAATAGTCGACGGAGAAGTTTGCGGAAATATCAATCCTCTAGAACAGTTCGAGAGCTGCTCCTCACTGGGCTGACTGACGCAAAGAAAAATATTATAAACTATTTTTAGCTTAAGTGTAAATGGATAAAGAGAGGTTTCTGCCTGGGAAATTTCCAGAGAAAAATCACAGGGGACAAATCTGGGTGGAAACTGTCGTTTACACTTTAATCGGTTTCTCCCTGATGGGACTTGTTCTCGCATTTGTCATTCCCAAAATAGAAGAAACCAGAGACAGGGGAATAATAGAGCAGTCTATTGGCGTGCTTCGGGACATAGATTCTTTGATAAGGAATCTTGGAGGTCCTGGAAACCAGAGAATTCTCGAGCTTGGAATAAACAAAGGTTCAATGACCATAGATGCCGACGATAACAAGATTTTCTTCGAGCTGGAAAGCAGGTACTCTTACAGCCAGCCAGGAAAAAATGTGGACATAGGAAAAATAATAGCTAATACAAAAGAAAAAGGCAAAATTAATATAGTGACACTCACCTTGGACTATAACGGAGAGTATAACATAACTTACAAGGGGCAGGAAGAAAATAAAACATTAAGTAAGGCTCCTATTCCATACAGTCTTTCCATATCTGATAAGGGAGGAGACTCTTCTGGAAAAACAGTAATCAACATGGAGGTGATTGAATAATGCCCAAAATAAAAGATTATCCCAGGGTGAAGATAGATTTTAGTCCGTATATTCCGCCGCTAAAAAAAACCAAAGATAAGACTAAGATAGATGTCAGATATGCGGTCATCTCGCCTTTTGCTTTTATCCATATATATTGGGACCCTAAAGAATATGAGGTCATCTATGAAGTAGAGGAACCAATACTGACGGAGGCGGAAAAAAATCAGCTGGACCAGATTCTTTCTGCGATGAGGGATTTGATAGATTTTGATGTTATTGTGGAAAAAGAGACCGAGAAACTTTTGGAATACATAGACAAAAGACTCAAGATAATTGCATTCGAGCTTGGGCTCAGCCTTTCTTATGAAAGTTACAAAAAGATATATTATTACCTCGTCAGGGATTTTGTGGGTTTCAACGAGATAGAGCCTTTGCTCAGGGATTTTTTTGTTGAGGATATAGAATGCAACGGAGTTGACAGTCGAATATACATAGTTCACAGGATTTTCAGGAATCTCAAGACAGGCCTCATTTTTAAAAACGGGGATAAGCTTGAAAGTTTTATTGAAAAACTGGCACAGAGGAGCGGGAAATACATTTCCTATGCCTCTCCAATTCTGGATGCGAGCCTTCCAGACGGGAGCAGAATAAATGCTACATACACCAAAGACATAACGAGCAGGGGGCCAACATTCACAATAAGGAAATTCACGAAGACTCCGTGGACTCCTCCGCAGCTTTTATATTTCAGGACCCTGAGCCCTGAGATGCTTGCTTATCTCTGGATTCTCGTTCAGTATAAGATGAACATTCTAATCACTGGAGGGACATCTTCAGGAAAGACCACGTTGCTGAATGCGATTGCCTTTTTCATACCGCCAGAGGCGAGAGTTGTTTCCATAGAAGATACCAGGGAGCTGAATCTCCCAAGAGAAAACTGGCTTCCGAGCGTTGTGAGAAGCGCTGTAGGAGGAGGAAACGTTGGGGAGATAGACCTCTTCACGCTTTTAAAGAGCTCTTTCAGGCAAAACCCAGACTATGTGATTGTTGGAGAAGTTCGTGGAAAAGAGGCATACGTATTGTTCCAGGGAATGGCTTCAGGGCACTCTTCCATAAGCACCATGCACGCAGATTCTGTTGACACAGTTATAAAAAGGCTTGAAACTCCGCCGATAGATCTTTCCCCTGCTCTTCTGAATGTTCTGGATTGTGTATGCATCATGACCCATGCAATCGTAAAAAAACAGGAAACCAGAAAACTGAAAGAGATAGTCGAAATAATCAACGTAACCCCTGATGGGGTGGCCCTGACAAATACACCGTTCATATGGAATCCGTCAGATGACAATTTTTACTTCAAAAAGAACAGCAAGATCTTTGAAAAAATTGCAAAGAACTACGGAATAACTCTGCAGGAAATTGATGCTGAATTTAAAAGAAGGGTGAAAATCATTTATGGCCTTTACCAAAAAAATGTATTTAATTTTCAGCAGTTCCAGGACGTAGTTACCCAATATTACAAGAAGCCACAGGAAATTTTATCAAAGCTGGGTATTGCTTGAGATAAAAGAGTTAAATATTAAAGGAAATCTAGATGAGGAAGTCCACTATAATTTTCTTTTTTTTATCTTTTTATTTATTTTCACTAATATATAAATTATCAATATTATAATTATTATTGGAATAATGCCTCTAATAAATTCTATAAAACTTGTAAAGATATTAATAATTAATTGTAATATAGAATTTTTTGTTGTTGGTTTATTTACCCAGATATCTATAACTTGAACAAAGGCAGATAATGCCAAAACAATTGTTGCCCATTTTATAACATTGGATTGATTTTCCTCTGTTTGTAATTTTTTATATTTCATTAAAAAAACAATCCCCTCATTTGTCATACTATAAAGTTCTCCACCTTTCTTTTTAGAAACTAAGGAGTAAGTAAGATAGTTGTTTGAAATACCTAAATCTTTAAAGAAGTTGAATTTTTCTTCTGTCAGCCTTCTTTTTTTGATTAATGTATTTTTATCTATCTCTTTTTTTATAAAAATTAATTTAAGAAAATAAAAGAAATCGGAGTCAAGGTAATCTAAATCTCTATCTAATTCTTTTTGTCTTCTCCTTTGTCCACTAATAAACTTATTTTTTGCTCTTTTTATTAAATTTTTGAATTTCATTTTTTAATCCTGATTATTTCTCCAAAGATTTCTAAAATTAAGAACTACTAATGGAACTGTAACAAATGCTACTGCTAGAAATGCTAGAAAAAACTGGATAAACCTCTCTTTATTCTTTTGAAATTCATCTTTATCAATGAAAGAATATGGGTAACCTACCTCGAATTTCACTTCTGTACCATTTAAATAAGTTTCAAAAACCCTTATTCCAAGATAAGTAGTATTTTCTAAAGCAATATTACTCATTATAGGGTTAGCCTTTTCATTATTTATAGTTAAAACAGGAATAATTTTTTCTTTTTCTGGTACAAATTGATCCTTCTCGTTTAAATCCGTTTTACAAATAATCTCGTCTCCAATAATAGCTGGACCTTGTGTTCCACCACATTTTATTGTACCAACAGCATTCATTGTGCTGGTATCAAAAAGGTTAAGTGATAATGGGGGATTTCCTATAGAAGAATCAAGAGCATAAAAACCAAATATCAGAACAAAACAAATAAGGAAAATGTTTAAAATTAACCATTTATTCTTTGTTATTCTTTTATTTAATCCTGAAATCAATAAGACAATTATAGGAGAAAATATTCCTGCTAAAAGGATAGAGGCAAAAAGTTCTGTTAGAAGTGTAGATACTAAAAACTTACCGAAATTCCTTATAGCTATATCAAGAATACCTTTGACCAGAAAATTAGTCAAATAAACAACCACAAAAAGTAAAGAACCTATAAAAATTAAATAAAATAATAAAACGAAAAACAATCTTGTTTTACTTCCTTTAAAGAGATTTTCTAGAGTTTTCTTACTAGATAAAAAACCCCGTCTATCACTAAGAGAGAATTTGGATTTTCTAATCATCACATTCATATGGGGCACTTATTTTTAAGCATTATGGAATAATAAGATATAAAAATAAGGGGGTCTCGAATTATTTATGTTAATAAAAATTGATACGACTCCAAATATCATAAAAGTCCCAGATATCAGAAAGCAAATTGAAGCTCAATTTAAAGAAAAAATAGAAAAAGAACTCCCTTCAATATTAGATAGAATGGGTGAGGTTAAAGCTCTTCTTACAGCCGAAGTGGGATTTTATTCTAACTTACTAGATGAGGCTAAAAGATGTTATGAATATGGTCAATATCATGCGACTCTTTCTATGGTAGGAATTACAGCAGAAAGATTTTGTCTTGAATTATCAGAGCAAATGGTTTTTAAGATTAATGATTATCCAATTACTGAAGGAGAATTATTTGATGGGAGACCAATACAAAAACAAGAATGGAGATTAAACCTATTAGAAAAAGCCAAAATAATAAAACCAGAAATATGTACGCAATTAAAAGAAATTAATACCATCAGAAATAAGTATATACATCCAAGAGAAGAGGGGGATGCAAAAGCAGATTCATTGAAAATATTAAATTCATTTATTGAAGTTCTTAACTCAAGATTTTCAGAGAAATATGACATAAAAGAGGGTAGAATTGTTATTAGAACATGAGATTAAAAGAAAATCCCTTAATATTTAACCATCTTGGGAAATATTTAATAACGCTTTTTCCCTCTTTTCCTTATGAAAAAAGAGGGTGGGAATTCTTCAGGTTTTCTAGTAGATGATGAAATTTCCACAATAAACCATCTCATAAGAGTTTTAGGAAAGCATATAGAAAAATTTGAGAAAGCATACATTAGGCGGGATTCTGGGGAATTCAATTCACTAAAAAAGGAGGTACTTCAGATACAGAGAAAGATAAATAGTCTCGTCAAATAATAATTAAGATGGCCTCAGAAAAATTAAGGGGAAGTTTTGAAAGGCAGAAAAAGATAGCAGAAGAGATAATGGAGCTTTCAGGGGAACTGAAAAATTCAACAGAAAGGGGTGAAAGGGAGATGATTTCTTCCCAGATAAAATCGCTGAAAAAATCTTTAAGGAAATCCGGAGAGAGGGTTGTTGAAGCGGCAGAGGGCATTTCTGTACTCAAACCATTAAATAAGTTCCAAGACATGTCTCTGACTTTTTCAGGCTCTCAAATGCAGCCCGGAGGAGTTATTTCTTCAGGAGAGGCGGAAGGGAAGGCAAAGGAATTTGCGGAAACTCGTCCAGGCTTGGCTAAGTTAGGGGAAAAAGTTTCAAGTCTTGAAGAGCTAACCTTAAAGAGGATGAAAAAGAAAGAGGTAAAAGTCATTAAGAAGAAGGAGAAAAAGCCGAGCCTGTATGTCAAGATTGCGAGCAGCCTTTTTTATGACAATTCAATGTCCATGATAAAGAAAGGAAAATTTTACATGCTGAGAAGGGATTTGATCAGGGCAAATATGGAATTTGTCCCCGCAAATTATATTTCCTTGATTTTTTTCACAACCATAGTTTCCTTTTTTGCGGCGATACTGGTAACCGTCTTTTTTCTTTTCTTTAGTCTCGCTGCTTCTCCTCCTTTTATTGTTTCTGTGGAAGATGGCCTTGGAGCGCGATTTCTGAAAGTATTTTGGATTCTTTTTGCTGTTCCGGCAGGAGTTATTTTGTTAGGATATTTTTATCCTTCGATGGAGAAAAAGTCCATTGAAAGCAAGATCAATCAGGAGCTTCCGTTTGCAACAATCCATATGTCCTCTATTTCAAATTCGATGATAGAGCCCAGCAAGATTTTTTCAATAATAATCTCCACCGGAGAATACCCTCATCTCGAGAAGGAATTCACGAAGGTTTTCAACGAGGTTAATATTTACGGTTATGATCTTGTTACTGCATTGAGAGAAATGGCATTTAACTGTCCGAGCAGAAAACTGGCAGAATTGTATAATGGACTGGCAACAACAATAACCTCTGGGGGAAACCTGCCTGAATTTTTCGATAAAAGGGCGCAGGCCCTTCTTTTTGATCACAGGATTCAAATGGAAAAAAATTCAAAGGCTGCAGAAACTTTTATGGACATATACATAAGTGTGGTCATAGCTGCACCCATGATTCTCATGCTTCTACTGGTGATGATGAAGCTGAGCGGCTTAGGAATCTCCTTGAGTACAGGAATGATAACTCTCGTCATGATTCTGGGAGTTTCCGCCCTGAACGTGTTATTCCTTTTCTTCCTTCAGTTAAAACAGCCGGGAAATGCATAAATAAAGAATACCAATAGAATGGAATTAAAAAAATCACACTGGGCAGGGATGATTGCCGGAATCTTGGTAATAATTGCTTCCCTATTTTTTATGGATACCAGGTTTTTCTTTTTTATCGCAGGAATAGGGGTTTTGTTCATTGTCACTCCTTTTGTTCTTGCAATAGTCAGCGAAACGAATATTGCTACTGAAAAAGAAGATATGTTTCTGGAATTTGCCAGAAACCTGGTGGAAAGCGTAAAAACAGGCACCCCTATAAGCAAGAGCATAATCAATGTAAGAAACAAGCCTTATGGCGTCCTGAGTGAGCACATAAAAAAACTGGCAAATCAGATTTCAATTGGAATTCCCCTGAGTTCTGCGCTTCAGACTTTATCGAAAGATGTAAAAAATAAAACAATCTCAAGGGCATTGACTCTTATAGGTCAGGCAGAGCGAAGCGGGGGCGAGATAGGGGAGATTCTCGAATCTGTGACAGAAGCTGTAAGCACGTCTGACAAGCTGAAAAAAGAAAGAAAGGCTGCAATTTCAAGCCTCGTGGTTCAGGGATACATAATATTTGTAGTGTTTATAGTAATTATCTTTGTTCTGCAGTTCCAGATTCTCCCGATGTTGGTAGGTATAGTACCTGCCGCGGGCTCTTTGGGAATTGGCGGGCTGAGCGGGGGATCTTCCATAGAACAGGGAGAGCTGGCAAATGCTTTCCTATATCTTCTCCTGGTTCAGGGGTTTTTTTCAGGATTGATTATAGGAAAACTTTCTGAAGGGAACGTTAAATCAGGAATAAGGCATTCTTTCGTTCTGATGCTCCTTGCCTTTTTAACTTCAGCAGGAGCTAATGTGCTTTTTGGAGGAAGCTAAAAAATAAATCAGGCGCAAATAAAATGATGAATAGAGTTTTCATTTATGCCAAATGAAGTCAAAAAATAAAAAAGCCACCCATGTTGGTTTTGTTGTATCTTTCGTCCTGTTCATAACCTTCCTGGTCTTCATGTACGCCATCCTTTCCTCAAGAGTGGATTTGGGGAATGAAAAGGATAATTCCTTAAATTATGCAAAAGCAGAAATTATGGAGAGGGTCTCCGGAAACATGACAAGTGTTTCGGTGAGTATCAGCGAGCAGGGTGTGCAGCGTTGCGTGCGTTTGATAGATTTTTTTTTGAAAACAGAGATGGGGGACAGGTTTGTTGTCGGAAGCGATTCAGGGGATGTTCTTCAGTCTGGCAAAGACGGGAATGATTTATTCGTGGAAAGGGACAGAAATATTTTCTTCAGGGTTTACGGCTCAGAAGAATTTAATATTTCAGGGGAGGCATTGAGGAACTGCCAGGCATTGAGCGAAGAGAGCGAAGGATACTCTCTAGGGCTTAGCAGAGACAGCAGAGATGTTTTTGAATCAAAAGTGCTGAGGCTTTTTAAAAATTACACAGAAGATTACGAGGCTCTGAAGAGGGGCATGAGAATAGGCCCTGGAAATGAATTTGGTTTCGGGTTTACTTATAACAACGGAACAGAGATAAAAACTCCTGAAAAAAATGCGACTATAAATATTTATGCAGAAAGAATGTCTATTCAGTACATAAAAAAAGATGGAACCAGGGAATCCGGTTTCATGGAATTCGTGGCCTGGTAAAAACAAGGTATCCTTTCCAGCTATGTAAATGACAAAATATAAAATTAAAAACAGACGGGGGTGGATAAGGATAGTTGAAGCTTTCGTGGCGATGCTCCTGATTGCAGGAGTTGTTTTTGTAATCATAGGGAATGAACAGATCAAGGGAGAAGATGTTTCTTCAGAGGCATACACCTCCATGGTTTCCATCCTCAGGGAGATTGAGTTAGATGGCAATCTGAGAAGTGAGATAATAAATACTGAGGATTCGAGCCTCCCTGTGGAATGGGCAGATTTCAGTGTGTCTGCACAGCAGACAAGGGCAAGAATAATGGAAAAAACTCCAGGCTATCTGAAATGTGTCGGAAAAATCTGTGTGACAAACGATGCCTGCCTGCTTGCACAAGATGCACAAAACCAGGAGAAAACGATATATGCAGAGTCTGTTGTAATCAGCTCAAACCTTCAAACCTATAATCCAAGACTTCTGAAACTATTCTGCTGGACAAAATAAATTATCTTCTTCTATATCTTCCTTCGCCCTGCCAGTTTATGAAGGGCTTTAAATGGCTGATAACTTTTATTGACTCTTTCTGCATTTCCAAGACACTATAAATATTTTTGTAGGCTTCCGGTGCCTCGTCCAAAGAGTCATAGGTAAAGTTTCCGATGACTCCGGCGGCCTCCATTTGTTTTCTGAATGAATCAACATTTAGAATTTCTTTAGCCTTCTTCCTGCTCAATGCCCTGCCTGCTCCATGAGATGAGCTGGAAATAAAATCTTTGTTTCCTTTTCCCAATACCAAAAAAGACCCGTCTCTCATGTTTGCCGGAATTATTCCTCTTTCGCCTTTTTTTGCAGGGGTGGCTCCTTTCCTATGAACAAACAAACCATTTTCTTTCAGGGCATGGTTGTGATTTTTATTTGTCCATATTGTGTATTTTATTTTTTTATCAAGGACTTTTTCTATTGATAAAACAGCATGGCGCACCATTTCCAGACGGTTTAATTTTGCAAACTCCAGGCAGAAATCAAGAAGATTCTGATATTCTTTGCCTTCCTGTGAATCTGAAGAAAGGGGGTTGGTTGCCTCAAAACCCTCTTCTTTTCCAGAAGATTTTTTCATGTACAAGGTGGCAATCCAATGTCCAACTCCCCTCGAGCCAGAATGAATAACAATCCAGGGATTTCCGGAAGAGTCCGAGTTCAAGGAAATAAAATGATTTCCGTGTCCGAGAGTTCCCAAGCTTCGCAGGGGTTTTTCGGATTCAAGAAATTGTAATACATTCATGTTATAAGGGCCTTTTTTAAAATTTGACAGGATTGCTTTGTAATCTTTCTTTGTTTTGTCTGTTATCGTGGAATCAGATTTATGAACTGCGCCGAGGCCCATTGGAATCTGCCTCTTTATTTGCTCGTAGACCAAGCTTGCTTTTTCCCTGAGATCTTTTAAAATATTTTTCGGAAGTTTGGCTGCAGTCATGCCGCATCCTATATCATATCCTACCCACGCAGGAACAAGATGTCCTTTAGTGACCAAAACCGCACCTATTGGAGCAACATATCCTAGGTGCGCATCCGGCATTAAAGATGCCTTAACCACATAGGATTCAGAATAACAATTCCTGAACTGCTCCATTGTTTTTTCATCGGGATCCAATGCGAAGTTTGTTATCTGTTTTTTTATCATGATTATAAAAGCAGAGTGAAGTTTAAGAAAGTTGTGAATATTATGCACTGTTATCCGGGCATCTTCAAGATTTTCCGAGAAAACAAGAATATTTATAAAAGATATTCGATTAATAAAGGAGATACAATAACAATATACGGAAAAATGAGGTTGAAAATAAGGTTGGAAGAGGGAGGATTTTTGCCTCTTATGGTTTTATTGGCGGTTATTTTTTTATCATTGGCTTTCATATTCGGGCTTTTCGGACTCTTCTCAGACAGAGTAACTGCTATTATAATTGACGGTGATGGCGAAGTATGCGGGCCTGGATTATTTAGATGCGGGCCTGTTAATAATGGAGTGTGCTGCCAAAGTGGCAGTGAACGCTGTGTCTCTGGAGAATGCGTTGCCATTGATGCTACACCTAACGGAACTTTCTTTGATGTACAGAATGCTGCATATTGTTCTATTAGTACACCAGGCGTTGGTTATTGCGGCGGCTCATGCAAGAAAACCATTCAGATAGTGCCGGATGCATGCACAAAAAAAATTACTTTAACAAGTGTCACTTTTAATGACGAGGGCGAAACAGCTGCCAATGGAACTGTTCTTGTAAAAGACTATAGTTGCACTTGCAGAGCTGGTTCTGCTCCCTCCCCATTAGGTTCATGCGCTATTTATCCAAATGGTCCTGACGGCAACTGCGGTGGAGGAACAAACTGTGGCTCTGAATCCGGTGACGGCTTTGGCGGCGGCCAGTGTACAGGCACCCGTACATATAATATAAATGTCCCATTCACAAGAGGTATACCGGTATCTGCATATATTTATGCAATAGATGATTGCAGGTCAAAGGGGGCAGGTCTGTGGGGTGAAGGCAGAGCAATTTATACAGAAAATCGTTTGAGGTGTGATACTGGGTATAAATGTGATGCATCTACAGGCAGCCCGCGATGCGTGCTTCTCTGCGGTGATGGTTTTTGCGATGCGAGTGAAGATATAACAAGCTGTCCCCAGGATTGCACGCCGCCGCAAATTTGCGGCAATGGATTAGTAGAAACAGGCGAGCAATGTGATGATGGAAATACCGATTCAGGTGATGGTTGTTCAAGCACATGCCAGATAGAATCCCCAAACAACCCTAAAGGAAGCTTTGATAGCTTATACTACGTACCTGGTGAGTTATGTGATACTAGTAGTCGTGCACCACTTGATGGATGGGCATGTGATGCTGATAATTATAGCCAGACATTGAATGTAGAACTTTATGCAGACGGACAAAGAGGAAGCGGTGTTTTAATAGGAACTGTGCGTGCAAACAGAACAAGAGAACAAGCTGTTGGCAATGAATGTGGCGGCATTAGAAACCATGGTTTTGTGTTTAAACTTGAAAGTATTCCTGAAGATTTTAAGGATGGAGCAAATCACCAAATCTATGCTTATGGAATTAATATAGGCTCAGGCAATGATACCTTGCTTAAAAATTCACCGATAACAATTAATTGTGAACCGCCTCCGCCTCCGCCTCTATCATGTGTTTTAAACTCTGCCTCATGGAGTGTAAACCAAACTGTCGAAGGTCAGATTGTTGATTTGAGAGTCACAACTATAGACTGCCAAGGTCAAGAACTATTTTTCAAAGTTAAAGAGAACGATGTCCCCCCTCTTCCTGATACTCCTGCAAATATAAATCCTGCAAATGTTTTTGTTGCGGTTGGCGGAACAGCTATATCAGTATCAAACTGGACTGCAGAATGGATTGATGATGGTCTTTTCCAAGGAAATCCTGAATATTATTTCACAGCAACTCTTGTAAGCACAGGACAAAACATACAGAGTTCAAATGAACTGCAGGTTTATCAGCAAGCTCCTTTACTTTGTGAGGGTGTTGTTACCTGCTCAAATTACTTAAACCAGCAGGACTGTGAAAATGATATTTGTATAGTGGCAAACAACAGTGTTCCAGTTTCGGTTGACTGCAGTGATCCTGACACAGATTGCTCATGTTTGTGGAATACAACCAAAAATAGCTGTGAGGGAAGCTGGAAAAGAACCAGTAAAGGCTCAGATATCGGAACCTGCCAATATACAGAAAATACTGCAGACACCTGCGAAGATGACGGATATCTGACAGTAGATTTAACTGCAAGATGGATTTGGGATTCGGGATGTGATAATACTTGCCGTGCAGACAATCAGGAAGCCGCATCAAAATGCCAGTCAACTACAGAAATTTTCCAGTGCCCTGCGCAGATACCTCTGCCTTTCTTCGGATTCTACAATGCGCTGGCCTCAATTGTTTTAATCGCAGTAATTTACTGGACAATAAGTTTAAGAAAAAGAGGGAAGAGAAAATAATAAAGTTGTCATTCTTCACAATAAATCTTAAATAATACTAGAAGAGTGCTTATTAATGGAATTTAGAGAGATAATGGAAATGCCTCAAATATTTCTTATGATAATTGGATTAATCATAGTACTTCCTCCAATTTTCTTGATAAAAACAATTAAATTTCTTAGAGAGTAAGAATATAATCGAAACCTTGATTAAATAATCTTTCTTCTTTACTTAATATCCTCTTTTTTTGAGTGAGTCTTACATTAAACATTTTTTTACCAACTTTATTAAGAACTAATAATCCAGTAGGAATAATTTTTGGGCCAAATAGATTAATCTGCTTTTTAGATGCATGTATGTCTCCTAAAATAACAAATATTTTTTCATTATTAATTAGTTTAAGTATATTCTTCGCGAGTCCCATCTCTTTTTCCTCTTGATTATATGCAAAGGGTTCTATAAAAAATATCTTTATATTTTTCTGATTTTTCAAATTTATTTTATAAATCTCTTTTATAAAATTAATATATTCTTGGTTATTTCTGCTATCTAAGTTTTCTTTTGAAAAGAAGGGAATTTTTTTGAGTATATTATAATTTCCATTTTTCATGAAAGAATCTATCTGACTTTGGAATTCTATAGGAATCTCGAGGCATAAATTAAAATCTTGTTCTTTAGCTATTTCAGAAAAAAACCTTAAAAGCATTCTATAATTTTCTTTGGTTCCATGAATTTCACCAAATAAGATAAGTTTTTTATCCTTTATTTTATCTTTTAATTCTTCAAACATTTTATTCTATAAAGTTTTCGGCAACTAATTTGGTTAAATTATAACCTGATTTAAGTTCAAGCCATAACCATTGCCCATTTGGATTTAGTTCTAAAAATACGTATTCTCCACTATCAGAGTATATAAAATCAAAAACACCGAAATGTAACCCATAATGTTTTAGCATATTTGAACAAAATCTTTGAACATTTTCAGGTAATTCTAAATGTTTATAAGGAACATTTTTGAAATCATATCTTCTGTAATCAACCTGTGAAATTTCCGATTCCTGAGAATAAATTGCTATTCCTGATGAATTTCTGTCAGTTGAAATTATCCTAATTTCAAACTCTTTATTGATATATTCTTGAAATATGCATGGATGAGAAGAAACAAGTTCAACATTTTCCATATTCTTTCTAGTTACCTTATTTGTGTATATCATTTTATTTCCTTCTTCAGTATCAATAACTGCCCCTTTATGTAGTTTAAAACAAATATTCCCATTATGTTTTTCATAAAAATCCCTTACTCTATCAGGATCGTTTGTTACAATTGTATCTGGAATCAAGATATCTCCCCCTATGTTTTGGGCTAACCTAAGCTGATCTATTTTATTATTAGCATGTAATTGGTTTTGGGGTCTGTTTATTACTTTACCTTGATGTGACATAAGTAAACCATCCCAAGCTCTTTCTGTCTCATCAAATATTATGTCGGTTAAACTTCTTGGGGTTATTTTCCTTACATCCGGATTCATTACTCTTCTATTCCAAATATTCCATGATGGATTAATAACTACTTTCCTATTTCCCTTATTTATTTTATAAAGAGAAGATTCTGAATCAAATGTTAATTTATATCTGTCTGGCAAGCATTCTGTATCAACTACAAAAAAATCAATTCCTTTTCCAGAAAGATAATTGCAGACCGACTCTGCATGTGGGTCTTCACCATAAGTCAAGACTAATATATTCTGCATGTTTAGAGTGTTTATTTAGAAATCATCCCAAATTGGCACACCTCTATAGGTACATGCTGTAGCACTAAACTTTGCTAAACAACTCCCTTCTGCACCTGCAAATACAGGGGTTTCAAAATACTGTTCAGCAAAAGATATATACCTTTTCTCTTGTAAGGAGGTATTTTTTACTCCTTCTTTAGAAGATTCCTCAAGCCTGTCCTCTACTGTTTTTGCCATAAAAAATAAGGACCAAGTTATATTTAAATATTTCTGTAATTCACAATTCACAAACAAATTTATAAAGTATTCTCGCTATTTTACGGGATAAAAAGATGGCTGAAAAAAAGGGGCTTTTTGTTGGGTTTTTTTTAGGGGTGTTTCTCATTTCTATTATCAGTTTTGCCTCTGCAAGTTCTAGTATTGGAAATCCCAAGCATTCTTTGGAGACAGTTTACGGGCCTTCTGATAATATCACCGGGTGGGTAAATATCAGTTTTTCCTCAGAGCCCGTGAACTCTGTTCTTAGCGATTCCAGGGGAAATTCCGCAAATCTGTCATCTGTATTAAAAAAAAATGTGGCATATCCTTATTCCTGCAGTCCAATAGACTGCAATGACGACTACACGGCAAGCAGCGGAAGCGAGACAAAGACCATTACCCTGGATTATGGAAATTCAAAAATTTACGGAGTTAAGCTGACAGGAAATATCTTCAGCATAGATTCTTTCAAGTTTGCTCTTGACAGCACCGCCGGCGCTTATTGCACGAACCAAATTGAAATTGATTTCCTTGATGATTCTGTTCTGGATGCCAGAAACAAGAATTCTTCGGATTCGGAAAGCTGCTCTAATCCAAAGAATTACGGGTGCTTTGATTCTGAAAGAACTTTGGAGGAATTCGCGATAGGAACAACTCCTTACTGTGAAAAGGTTTTTTTCACCGACTCTCCCGGTTTTTTCATAGGAGGATGGATAAAAAAAATTAGCGGTTCAAAAACAATAAAGGCCTCTGTTTACGAAACATTAGGAGGAGGGGAAATTGCAAACTGCATACTGCCAGATACCTCCACTACTGGACAAGAAGTTTCCTGCAACGTGAGTTATTCTATTACCGAACCTAAAGAGCATTACGTCTGCATTTCTTCTGTCAATGGTTCAGGGGAATACAGGACAAGAGGATATTCGATTAGTAATGGCTGCGGATTCTATGGGACGCCTGTTCCCTCTGCAACGCCTGCAGCTTACCAGATATTTAGCCAAGGAAAGCAATTCGGTCCTGTTGGAACCGCTGAAATAAATAAATCCATCGGTGACGGAAGAAGCCTTGCAGAACTTGCAGGAGAATACATCACAAAAAAATATGGGGCTCAAAATTGTTCTTCGGGATGCATCATCCCTATAAAGATAAAATCCAACTTAAACCAGGATATAACCCTGAAAAATTTGCAGGTAAACTATCAGAAAGACATCGGGATAGCTACGGAGAGCAACTTCTATGAAGTTTCAAAAACACCCGCAAAGGTTTCTTCTGGTTCCAATAAACTTTACCTGGACGGCTTGGGATTTTCTGTTCCTTCAAATCTCGGGAACTACACTTTTTCCCTCAGGCTTAACAACCAGAGCATGATTTCTGAAAAAATAGAAGTGAAAGACATCCCCATAATAAAATCGGTAAATCCTGCAAAGACAGCATCGGCATATCCGACAGAATTTAGTGTCAGCGTCACTTCCAAATATAATCTCACCAGATTTGCCTGGGACTTTGGTGACGGCACGCCGGAAATAACAACGACGGGAAATAAAGCCAGCCATGCCTACAGTTCAACAGGAGTTTACAATCTAAAAGTGAGAGTTACAGATCAGAGGCAACTCAGTGCTTCCAAGTCTTTTGTGATGAATGTCAGCTCTCCAAGGGAACTGATAAATTCCAGTCTTTATGATGCAGAAAGAGACATTTCAAATCTAGAAAAAGAGATTTCGGCTTTTTCCGGGTTTTATCAGGATGTTTTAAATCTGTCCTTAAATCTGGACAATACCAAACAAAAAGTCACTTCTTTAAGAAAGTCCTACCAGAACGCAACCTCAGAGGAGCAGTACAATGCAATAGTCACAGAAATAGTTGAATTAAATATCCCTGAAGGAATATCCAAGAGCAAAAGCGCAGAGGGTCTTACTTTGTTTTCCGGGCCAGATTACGTGAATCTTCCTGTTCTTAAGGAAATAGGCGGAGGCACTTACGACGCAAATAGGGAAGGGGACTACGTAAACGCTGTTTTATCATGGAAGCAGGAAAACCTTGACACTGGCCTTGGTTTCAGCGAACTTTCTGGAAGATATCCTGGATACATAGAACCCCTGGCAAGAATTTTTGAGATAGATGTCAGCGAAAAAAGAGACATACCTTATGATTATTATCTGATTATTCCGGAGCTGGAAGGGTTCAAGACAGATACAGAATCCAGCGTGGAAGCGTTAGAAGGATATGTCTATATCAATCTCAAAGGAAAGAAGTCTGTCTCTTTTTCAACCACAGAAGACATTGATTTCACAAATCTTCCTGTATTCATATCCCCTGCAATAAGCAGGCTGACTGTTATAGAAGAAGCCCCTCCTGAAGAAAAGCCCAGATGGAAGGTCTTCATTCTCATAGTCTTCTCGCTCCTTGTCATTGGCTTCGTGGTATACATAATAATGCAGGAATGGTACAGGAGGAAATACGAAAATTATCTCTTCAAAAATAAGAATGACCTTTACAATATGGTGAATTATGTAAACAACGCCAGGAAAAAAGGGATTGATAACAGAAAGATAGAGGAAAATCTGAAGAAAGCAGGATGGAGTTCTGAGAGGATAAGGTATGTGATGAGAAAATATTCCGGAAGAAGGACAGGAATGCTGGAAATCCTCCCGATAAGAAAACTGACAGAAAAATCCGGAGGGGGCGGCGGAAAACCGAATAATTAAAAATGATTAGTTCAATCACGGAAAATTTAATAAACCTTTTTGACAAACCTTTAATATGGTGGTAAACACTTTCAAGAATTTTTTCATAAAAATATTTTCCGGTATTTTTAGGACAAAAAGAGAGCTTAAGCTGGGATTCTACGGACCTCCGAATGCAGGAAAAACAAGCCTGGCTAACAGAATCTGCAAGGATTTCACAGGAGAGGAGATAGGGAAAGTAAGCAAAATCCCCCATGAAACCAGGACTATTCAGTTCAAGGAGAAAGTGCAGATAGACTTCAAGGGCAAGAAAATGGTGTTTAAAATAATAGACACTCCGGGAATAACCACAAAAATAGATTACGAAGATTTCCTTAAATACAAGATGAGTAAGAAAGAAGCCAAGATAAGGGCGAAGGAAGCCACACAGGGAGTTGTCGATAGCATAAAATGGCTTGATGACATGGATGTCGTCGTGATTGTCCTTGATGCGACGGAGAATCCTTACAACCAGGTTAATCTTACGATAATAGGGAACCTTGCAGCAAGAAAAATTCCTGTCCTGATAGTTGCAAATAAAATTGACCTGAGAAAAGCCAGCATCAAAAAGATAGAATCTGCATTTCCGGAATATGAAGTTGTAGGCATAAGTGCAAGATACGGAAAAAACCTGGAGGAGTTTTACGAATCGATATTTAAGCTGGCCAGAAAGGCCTAAAAAATTAAAAAGTATATTTTGCAATATATATAATAAAAGACAATGATAAAAAGAAAATTGGGGAAAATCAAGGGATTCAGCATCCAGTTTCTTCCGTACTCGGAGATAAGGGGTCTGGACAGCAACCATAGAATCAGGAAAATTCTTAATATAATTCTCGGAAATAATATTTTGATTCTACAGGGAAGGCTCGAGCCTGAGGAAGAGACAAGACTTATAGGGGACACTATGGCAATCATAGGGCATGTGAAAAGTTTCAAGGGAGTGGAACTGGCTGTAATTTCCGGAAACAATAATGAAGGACTTTTAGGAAAATTCAGGAAAAATCTCGTGAGCGCAATTGCCGGAGGAGATATCGGTGCTGTGACTATCATAGGACCTGCAACAATAATCAAGGAAATAAAAAGAAATCCAAAGAAAATCGAACTATTACTGAAAAGGTAGAAAGACAGCATACAAAAATTTATAATTCTTGATTTCTTCTTCAAATAAAACATGGGAATATGCGAATTTTGTGGTAATAAAATAGAAGCAGAATCAAGATGGAAGAGATTTTGTAATAATATTTGTCAAAGAAGGCATTATAATAGGAGGCCTGAAATAAAAGAAAAGAATAGAATAAGAACGAGAGAATATAGAAAGAATCACCCTGAATGGAAAGAAAGACACAGATTTTTGGAATTAACAAGACATAGGGAAAGAAGAGCAAGATATTGGAAAGAATACGGAAAAAGGCCAGAAGTCAGGGCGAAAATAAATGAAAAAGATAGATTAAGAAGACAAATAGATGTAGAATATGCTATTGCTGATAGACTTAGACGCTCTTTAAACCATGCTTTGACAAAATACTCAAAAAATGGGAAGATAATGAGTTCAAAGAAATATGGAATTGATTGGGAAAGGATAATTGAAAATTTAAGGCCATTCCCAGAACATCTAGAACATTTTGAAATAGATCATATAACTCCATTACACACATTTAATCTTACAAATCCTGAAGAGGTTAAAAAGGCATTCGATCCTTCAAATTTACGATGGCTAACTATAGGAGAAAATCGAAAGAAGAGTGGAAAGATTGTTGAAGAAAAAAAATTAAATTTAGGAGGAAACTAAAATACCGCATCAGTGTGTTAGGTGCTCCAGAATAATTACTGCCGGAAGCAGGGAAATCCTCGAAGGATGCAAAGAGTGCGGAAGCCATTTTTTCTTCTATATAAGGGATGACCAGCTGGAAAAAATCCAGAGCCAGATTGTGGATATTCCTGAAAAAGAAAAAACCCGTGTTGAGGAAGACATAAGGGAAATGGTTGGCATTGCCGATGAACAGACCCCTGTCATTCTTGATGTTGAATCAATAAGGGTTACAGGAGAGGGAAAATTCGAGCTGGACATAGCTAAAATATTCAGAAAAGACAGGCCTTTGATATACAAGCTGGAAGAGGGAAAATACATAATAGACCTGGCATCCACATTGAAAGGGAGCGTAAAAGACCTGATAAAAAACCCTAAAAAAAGGAAGAATTAGCGAGCAGAATTTACTATATTTCTATTAGCAAAAACCCTGTTGTTAAACTAATGTTAAATTAATAAACTATTTTCGCTTATTTTAAAACATGGTCAAAATAAGCTCTATCTTAAAAGAAGTTCTCACGGAAATAAAGCCGTCTGAAAAAGAACTTGAGTACATAGAAAAAACCCTCTCAATTTACAGGAAAAAAATCAAAAGAAACATACAAACCAGAAGGATAAATGCAGAGGTTTTTGTCGGAGGGAGCACGGCAAAGGGAACACTAATAAGAAAAGACTATTATGACATAGACGTCTTCTTAAGGTTTGACAAAAAATACAAGAATGAGGCGCTTTCAGACATTGCAGAAAAGGCCATTGCCGGAATAAAAAATACGAGAATCCACGGCTCCAGAGATTATTTCAGGATAAAGGCAGGAGGGAATCTTTTTTTTGAGATTGTTCCTGTAAGAAGGATTACAAACCCAAGAGAAGCGGAGAACGTCACAGACCTTTCTTATTCCCACGTGAATTATATAAAAAAGAAAATAAAAAGCCAAAAAATCCTTGACGAAATAAGGCTGGCGAAGGCTTTCTGCTATGCAAACAATGCCTATGGTGCAGAGTCTTATGTCAGCGGATTTTCAGGGTATGGCCTGGAATTATTGATATACTATTATAAGAGTTTTTTAAAATTGGTAAAGGAAATTGCCAAAATGAACACTGATTTTAACAATAAAATTGTCATAGATATTGAAAAGCATCATAAAAATAGGGGCAGGGTCTTAATGGACCTTAATGAAGCAAAACTAAAATCACCGATAGTTCTCATAGATCCTACCCACAGGCAGAGAAATGTCCTGGCTGCGCTTTCCCGTGAAACACTCGAAAATTTCCAGAACGAGTGCAGGGATTTTTTGAAGAAACCAGAAAAAGAATTTTTTATCAAGAAGAGTTTCAATGTGAAAGAAAAGAAAAAATTGGCTGATGGTAAAGGTTATGATTTTGCCTCACTAAAAACAACAACCAACAAACAGGAAGGAGATATTGCTGGAAGCAAGTTGCTGAAGTTTTACAGGCATTTGAGGAGTGAGCTGGAAAAATTTTATGATATTAAGGGAAGCGGCTTCGAATACAAAGACGGGAAAAACGCCCTGTGTTTCTTTTCTGTTAAAAGAAAGCCTTGGATTCTTGTTCAGGGACCAAAAATAGATGACAAAAATAATGTTGCCAGATTTAAATCAGCACATAGAAAGGTCTTTACCAAAAATAGGAGATTTTATTCAAAAGAAAAAAATAACTTATCACTGAAATCTTTTGTTCAATTATGGAAAAAGAAAAATATAAAAAAACTAAAAGAAATGAGCATCAGCAAGCTAGAGATTGCTTAGAAATCCTGCACAAAGGTAACAGGACCGTAATTCCATTTTCCGAAAAATAATTTAACCCCTCTTTCGAGGATTCTTCTTTCACCTTTATTTAAAAGTTCATCATTTATTTTCGTGTTTCCGTGGGTCGAGCAATCTTTGATGTAATAACTATTTTCTTTAGAGTCATAACCTATTACAGCCTGCCTCCTTGAGATTCCACGGATGATAAATACAGCTGCATTTGGTTCTCCTTTTTCATTTTCGCCCAGAAGAATGTCTGCGTTTTTGGCACCTGGTGTAGAATCTCTTCTTCCAATTATTAGTTCTGATTTATCATACAATAAGCTCGTTAAATCATGAACCCTGATTTTTAAACTAATTTCTATGAGCTTTGCAGGTATCATTTTTGTTCCAAAAGTTTTTCTATTTAAGCTATTTTATTTTTCTTCGACACCAATAGCCCTCTCAAAGAGCGTTGCAAATGCCTGGGCAAAGAACTCAGAGTTAAGCCAGATTGCAGTATCATTAGGGTCGCTGTTTTTTGACAGGTAAAAAAGTATTTCTTTTTTATCAACTATGAAGAATTTGGCATCAACATCTACCTTCTTTATTTTTGTTCCAATGACTTTTTCAATCTTCTTTATCAGCTTTTCATCGCCGGAGAGGGCGAGCTTAATCTTGATGTTATTTTTGTTAAGGTCTTCAAAAGTTTGCTGGAAAAGTTTGAGTTTAAAGTTTATTTCCCCGGCATTTGTGCAGATTATCACTTCCTTAGAAGCTTTCTGCAGGATTTCTTTCAGATAATTGGATATGTTTGACCTTCCTTTTATGGCTGCAGATAGGTCTTCGTGTTTTACAGGGTTCAGCCCTTCTCTGTAAAGTTTTTCAAGTTTAACGAATTCCTCAGAGGTTTTTATATTGGAAAGGCTGATTATCCTTTCTTCAGCGTCTGATCTGACATTATTTTTAAGTTTTTCAAGAATCATGTGCGGCTTTATCCCAATGTATTTTACTGGCTTCCCGAGTTTTATGATTGTAAAGCCTTTCTTTTCCAGGCTCTCAAGAACATCATAGGTTCTTGAGCGGGGAACGCGGGAAATTTCTGCAATCTCTCCGGCAGAAGCCACGCCCTTTCCAAGCAGGGCTAGCCAGACCTTTGTCTCATAAATGTTAAGATCAAAGTAATCCTTAATCCTGCTTATCAATTCCTGTCTTACGAGCATTTTATTTATTACCTCCTTCATTCACAACAACTACCCGACCATAAGCAAGAGAGTTGTTCAAGTCCCAGTTGTAGGATTCTAGGACCAAGACGGTGTTCAGGTCCAACCTGGAAAGGCCAGAATCTCTTGTGTAAAGGGTTCTGTTTCCTTCACCTAATTTTGTTGGAAGTCCTGTTTTTTCATCAATGTCTTCTGAATTAAATCTCCCTCTTTCGTTTAATACAGGTGCTTCATAAACTTTAGCATTCTCCCTTAATCTGAATGTTAAACCATAATCATTATCTCCATTCGCAAGTTCAAGTCCTGTTAAAGGAACCATTACTGGATTCTTAGGACTGAATTTTATTCCCCTTGCCCTAAGTTGAGAACCAATGTCTTTCGCTAAAGGAGTATTTCTAGAAAAATCTCTGTCTTCTTCGCTTCTTAATACAAGCCCAGTATCTTCATATGTTCCTATTAAATCACAACCAATTCTAAGTGCTTTTTCAAGGTCAGCTTGTGTAGCTGTTCTTAATCCCTCTTGCCTTAAAATCTGGTTTGCAAGAACAACTGCAAAAGAGTTGCTTCCTTTTACAACGCCAGAATCATGTCTAAGAACATTTAATGCCGAAACATCTTTGTAATCAGATTTAACTCTTCCTTGATATTCTTCTAAGAAAGCTATTCCAAAATCTCCTTCAAGAAATCCTATTTGAAGTGTTTCTGTTGGATTTTCAGTTAAAGGTGTTCCTCTGAATGTTGGGAGCCTTGTTTCTGTCATTTTAGTTTTGTAGTAGTAATTCAGTTAAATTTTCTCGATTAACAGACACTAATGCACTAAGGCCCTCGCCTGTTTCTCTTCCAAATTGCAGATGCAAGTAGATTGGACTAAGATTAAAAAGATGGTTTTGTATTTCACAAAGTGATTCTCTGTTCGGTCCTATTCTTGAAGGATTTTTTCTGCAATATTCTATGATTGTTTGATATCTTCCAATCTCTGTTTCGAGTTTTGTTAAGTCTTTGTCTTCCATAGTAAAAATCCAAGAATTCTGGTATTTATAAATCTTGCTATTTTGTTACTTTTTGAGAGTGAGAACACCTTAAAAAGGTTTATAAATAATCTCTTTATCTGCCGAATATGGTAAGAAAAATATCTGATAAAAAAACACAATTAATGCAAGAATTGTATGATAAAGGTTTAGATGTTGTAGAAATAGCCAGAAGAGTGAATGTTTCTTATAGCACAGCATACGGTTATACAAAATTGAAACAAAGAATTAATCCGGAAACAGGAAGGAAGTTTGAATCAATAAGTCAATTAAGGGATTACCAAGCGAGACATAGGATTAATCCGGAAACAGGACAGGCGTTTGAATCAAGAAGTCAATATGAGGAATATAGAGCGAGACATATGTTTAATCTGGAAACAGGACAGGCGTTTGAATCAAGAAGCCAATATGAGGAATATAGAGCGAGACATAGGATTAATCCGGAAACAAGAAAGGCGTTTGAATCAAGAAGCCAATTAATGGATTACCAAGCGAGACATAGGATTAATCCGGAAACAGCCCAGGCGTTTGAATCAAGAAGTCAATATGAGGAATATAGAGCAAGACATAGAATTAATCCAGAAACAGGACAGGCGTTTGAATCAAGAAGTCAATATGAGGAATATTTAGCTGAGCAGAGACAAAGAAGGCTAAAAAATAAAAAGCTTAGCAATTTAATAAAAAAGAGATTAAAAAAGCTTAGGAAAAACCAGTCCTGGTTATCCAGAGAAGTAGATGTTTCAAAAGAAACTGCTTCTATGTATACACATGGAAAAAGTATACCAACTGAAGAAAGATTAGAAAGATTGTTTTCTGCACTTGGTGTCAAATGCAGAACCTTGGAGGATTTATTAGAGGAAAAACACTAAAAAATCAGATAGCTGGCCAAAATCCCAAGGAAAATTCCTGCTGTTATGAAAGGCATTGCAGGATAAAACTTCTTTTTTTCAGCTGCAAAGAAAAGGTATGCCAGGCCAATAGTTGCTCCTGCAATCACGAATAAGGCTGGAAAAATACCAAGAGTCTTAAGCATTACTCCTGCAGTAATTATCGGGAAAACAATGTCTCCTCCGCCAAGAATCGCGACATTTACCTTAATTTTCTTCTTTTTTAACTGAGACTCGGAAAGTGTCTTTTTCCACCTGCTTATCTGCTGCCTTACTTTTTCTGAAAAGTAAGGTACAAAAAATCCAGAAAATACCTTAAGAGTGTTTATTTGGTATTTTGCCATTTTTTGCATGATTCCGGAATGCCATACAGCCCACATGTCATATATGGATATCAAAACCAGAAGCGCCATCATTGTCCATATGTTGAGCAAAGGGACAAAAACAGAGGCAATTCCAGGATATATCAAAAGCTCTGTGAAATTATGCATGAGGAAACTTCTTCCAGATATTTTTACGATTGCAAGAGGGATTGCTATAACAAAAGCGACAATGGCTGTCTTTACAGGAAGGATTGCAATAAAAGATATGGAAAGTGCCAGGACAATCACGACGAAGAACCAGGCCTTTAATATGAATTTCCATTTGAACTTGGTGAGAAAAAAGAGAAGAAATACCGCAATTATGAATGCGAAGATTATTCCTGAAAATAGGCTGGCAAATTCAGAAGTTGTTTCTGGCTGCGGCGGGTCAAGCCCAAAGGGAAGAACAACATTCTCAGGCATGTAATAGCTAACAACGTAAATGCCTATGGCTTGGGTAAGAAGAAACATAGCCAGGAGAAGGGCTGTGATTTTTAAGTTGTGTTTCATATTTTATAATTGGGAAAAATAGCTTTTAAAGTTTTAGTGTAGATAACTTATTTAATATTCTAATGTCACAATTTAATCTGGAATTTTTTATTTGTTAAAATCTTATCTGCTATGCACCTATCAAAATTTATCCAATTCACCTCAACCTTAAAGTTTCCAGAACCCTTGGAACATTGGTTTCAACATGGTTCAATTTGTAAAGAGCAGAGGCAAGGTCAAGGCATTTGGAAACTTCTCCGTGATTTATCATTATTCTTTTTGGTTTTGGCCGCATGTTATTGAAGAAGCTGATTATCTCGTTTCTTCCTGCATGTGCAGACAGACCAGCTATAGTGTGGACTTCCAAGTTGATTTTAACGTCTTCCTCATGGCCCTCAAACATCATCTTTGTTTCTTTAAGGCCTTCCTGCACCTGTCTTCCAAGGGAACCAACTCCCTGGTAACAGACAAAGACTACGGAATTTTTTTCATTTCCTGCAAATTCCCTGAAATATTCAACTGAAGCACCTCCAACTAACATCCCGGAAGTCGCAAGGACAACACAGGGACCGCCTTCAATGACTTTTCTTCTTTCCTGGGGGCTTCCTACACGGGAAAATATTTCTGAAACAAACGGGTTTTGGTCCTGGAATATCGAAGCCCTGACCTTGTTGCTCAAAAAATCCGGATATGCTGTATGAATTGCGTTTATATCCCATATCATTCCGTCTATGTAAACAGGGATATTTTTCAGCTTGCCTTCTTTTATAGCATCCTCTAATATAAGCATTGTTTCCTGCGCTCTTCCGAGACCAAGTTCGGGAATCAGGACCTTGCCTCCGCGGTTAATCGTTTTGTTGATTATTTCCAGCATTTTTTCTTCAGACTCTATCCTTGGAGGAAGGATGTCTGTCTTAGCTCCATAAGTTGCTTCTGTCAGGACAGATTCTATTCTCGGGAAAGATGTTACGGCAGGATCGAGAAGCCTTGTCCTCGCATACTTGTAATCTGCACTGTATAAGAAATTATGGAGTCCATTTCCGATGTTAAAGTGAACCATCGCACTTCCTAGTGCATGACCGGAATTGTAAAAAGTGATTCTTATATCAGGGGCTATGTCTGTAACCTCGTTAAAATTCAAAACAACAGTGTGTTTTACCATTTCCTTGATGTCCTTGGAGGTGTATAACGGGGTTGCCGCCTGTTTGTAAGCAACGCCGATGAAATCCAGGCAGAGAAGCGCAGCCAGGTCCACCGTTGGAGATGTCATATACACAGGGCCTTTATATCCCATCTTGTAAATGTAAGGAAGCAGGCCCACGTGGTCGAGATGAGCGTGGCTCAAGATAATTGCATCAAGATGTCTTATGTCGAATTCAGGTATATCGAAATAAGGGAATCTGTCTTTTCCGTGCGCAGCTACGTTTACCCCACAATCTAACAGGATTTTTGAATTGGGGGTCTGTAAGAGTAAACAACTGCGGCCAACTTCTCTGGCGCTTCCCAGCAAGGTCAATCTTACCCACTCCTCAACCTTTTCGGGATTCCACCCCTCGTAGATTTTTTCTCCTATACTGTTCAGGAATTTTCTTCTGTAGTTGGTGTTTGCATACAGGACTTCACGGATGTTTTCGGTAATCTGGCTTTTAATGGCTGGAGACCTTTGAATCTGGGGTGTCCAAAGCGTGGTTTTCTTAATTTCATCAAGTGTACTTCCCTGCTTGCCTATCACCATTCCCGGCTTCTTTGCCTCGATTATTACTATGCTCCTGTGGAAATCAAAAATTATATTTGTTATATCGGCTTCTGCCGGGACAATTTTTGTTATTTGTTCTTTAACTTTTTCCTGGTCTTGAAGTATTTTCTGGTCTGCACGAAGTTCTATTCTCTTTTTTATTTCATTAACGAGCTCCTTTATTTTGCCCTCCCCTTCCCTGAAAAAATTCTCGTTGTCTGTGTAGAGAACTATGTTTGCGCCTTCAAAATTAGCTTCTGTTATGCTGCTGTGCAACTTATCTTTTATATGTTTCAGAATGTCTGTCATTTTTCGTGTTTCATTTTAATGAGTTTATTAATTGCTTAGCAAACTGCATCATCTTGTTATAACAAGAATATGTTGAATATTAAAATAAACAATGATTTTTTTATTAATTACTTGTCTTTAAAGCTTCCTATTCTAGGACTTGCTTTTTTGTTTTCGTAACTTGGTGAGATTTCTTGTTCTATAACATGAGTTATTGTATCTTTTGTTATTGTGAAAACATCAATCCCATTTCCGCTTCCAACATCCCTCTGTGTTGAGCTCTTGACTGCTTCAATGGCAAGTTCAACGCCTTCTTTTACAGACATTCCTTTTTTGTATTGCCTCTCAAGCAACCCAAGAACAAAGGGCATACCGGAACCAAAATTAGCATCATAGTCTTCAACCTGCATTGCAGTTCCTGCCGGTTCTATAGTATAAAGTTCTGCAGAACCATCTTCATTAAATCCTGCCACCAAAGTTCCTACAATGCTCGGTATCATTGAAGGCTGCCTTATGCTTGAATATGTTACTGCGCCTACAAGGTTTGCAGCTTGTTTTACTGTTGGTCTTGATTTTGAATGAAGCTCTTTTAGTTTTAGATGAGCCGCAATAACCTTTTTTTGCATTTCAATATCGGAAGCATTTCCTGTTCCAGACATAACCAGGTAATCGTTTATCTGGACGGCTTTCAGAACATTTTTGCTCATGACAAGATTTCCAGCTGTTGATCTTCTGTCTGCAGCCATGACTATTCCGTCTTTGCATACAATTCCCAATATCGTTGTTCCCGTCTTAAGAATTGAATTTTTTAGTTCGTTATCCATTTCCATTTTTATTTTCCCACATCGTTCCCATCTTTCTTCATATTAATCTTTTTATCCTTCTTCACCCATCCCTTCAGTAAATCCTATTTCTTGCTCCATAGTGTAATTACCTCAGAATCAACCTATAAAATCTTGGTATTTCAGTTTTATAAAGTTTTCGTTCGAAAACTTTATTGGCTAATATAGATAAAACTAAATCAGTCTCTCCTCAACTATTCTAGAGATGCCGTGCTCTTTGCGGAATCGTATCACGTTTTCTACAAAGCTCTCTATTTTCGGCTCATGACTGACAATTATAAGCTGCTTAACTTCCAGCTGCCGCAAAACATCGCGCATCTTATCGAGTTGCTGCTCTGAAAATCCGTCGGTAGGCTCGTCGAGAATGACCAAATCCTTGGTCTTTATCCTGCTCATGAGTGAATTGACCACCCGGTTCAGCGAAAGCCTGTAGGCAAGGGCTATTGCTGTTCTTTCGCCCCCGGAAAGATAAGAGTAGTCTATCTCATAATCCTGATGATATATTATAGGAGTGAATTCCTCGTCCAGGCTCACATCAAAAACATCTGAGACAAGCATAGAGAACCATTCTGCAAACAACCTTGAGAACTCTGATTTCAGTCTCACCATTACATTTTTCTCTGTGAAAGAAATCAGAGAGACGAAGTTTCCTGAAAACCATTCTTCCAGTTTCGTTATGATTTCCATCTTTTCTCTTATTTCCTCTGTCTTTTTGATTCTGGCTTTTAAGTCTTCTATCTGGCGAGAGAATACTTCTATCTCTTTTTTCAGCTCTGCGACTTTTATCTCTGCTATTCTTTCCTGCTTTATTGCTTCTTTGAGTTCTTTGTCTTTCAATTCAAGAACAGTTTCAAATTTTTTCATTTCAAAAACACTCTTAGTGAGGTTTTCCGCGTGCTGCTCCAAAAGAACTATGTCTTTCCTGAGAATCTCGCTGGATTTTTCCATCTCCGCAAGCCCTGCTCTTTTGCCGTCTATTTCCTGAAATCTCATTTTTTGCATCCTTAACTCTGAAAGCCTTTTTTCTTCTGCAGAGATGTCTGCTTCTATTTTTTTCATATCTTCCAGGATCTTTTTCTTTTCAGAGGCCAGAGACTCTATTTTTTTCAGATTTTCCGTTGTTTCTGAATCAATGTTATTTAAGACATTTGTTTTGTAAACAGGGCCAACATTCTGCAGGCATATTGGGCATATCTCTATGTGTTTTAACTGCTCTTTTATCTTCCTGATGTCCTGGTTTTTTAGATTAAGGGAGTTTATCTGTGAGGTGATTTTTATGTTTTCCTCGTTCAGCTTTTCTTTTTCTGCTTTCTTGAACTGCATCTTTAATTCTGCTTCCTTTATTTTGGTTTCATCAAATTTTAGGCTTTCCAGATCTTTTATCTGAATTTTCAGCTGCTCAAGGGTTTTTTCGTTATTCAAGAGGGTTTCTTTTTTGTTTGCAGAGACAATTTTTGTCTTTTCTATTTCCTGCTGCAGTTTTCTCCTTTCCTCTGTCTTTTTTAAGACCTCGTCTCTTTCTTCCTGTGCATGCCCCATTTCCTCTGTCCTTAGAAAGAGCTCTTTTTCTACAGAAGAAAGATTCAGATGTTTTCCTTCAAGTTCTTCTTCTTTGGAGAGAAGGGATTCTTTGTCTTCTTCAAGATTTGCAATCTGGCCTTCTTTCAGTCTTTTTTCCTCACGAAACTTTGAGGCAACTATAGACACATTCTCAATTATCACTTTGTATTTGTCTATCCCAAAAACATGCCTTAGAGAGTTTATCCTTGTTTCAGGATCTTCAAGAATAATCTGCTTCATCTCTTCCTGCGGAGTGTAAACTGTGAATTTGTAGAGGATATTCTGTTTTTTTGAAAACTCTTTAGGATAGCTTAGGATTTCGAGGACCTTGTCTTTCAGTTCTGTGACGGACAGCTCTTTTTTTCTCCCTTCTAGTGTTATAGAGCAGTAATCCTGAGAAACCGCTTTTCCCTTTTTCAGTTTCCTTTCAATTATAATCTCTTTTCCATCAACATCCAGACGGAGGACAACCCCTCCTTCACTGGTTCCGTTTCTCAGAAGAGCAGTTCCCCTCTGTCCTGGTTGCAGTCCAAAAAGCGCAAACTCTATCCCAAGGAGTATGGATGTTTTTCCTGAGCCTATGTCTCCTGAAAGAAGCGTGGACCCCTCTGGAAAAGATACTTCCTGATTTTCATAACTTCTGATATTGTTGAGGATTATTTTTTTAATTATCATTGCCCAATCATATAGCAAAGATTTTTTTAGTTTCATCCAAAAGCCTGTTGGTAAAACTTTCCGTGGTTTCACCTTCCTGTTTTTCAGTGGACAGTGCACTCATTATTTGGGGGATAAACTTGTTGAATGCCGCAGGATTTTGTTCGGAATATTTTTTTATTGACTCCTCCTCTATATTTTCTGTTTCGGGGATTTCAGTCGCAATCTCTGCCTCTTTTGTCTTCAAATCGTGGGTATTTCGCAGCAAAAAAAAAGCTCCTTTTTTCTTTGCGGTTTCCTCTATCTTGGCAAATTTTATATCAGAGTGTTTTCCGCTTTCCAGAATCCCGCGTATCCTCAGAAGAACTATCTTGTCTTCCAGATCTTGCTTTTCAAGTTCGGAGAGAATCTGCTCTGTTGCCCTTATGGCGTTTTTTACCTCTATATCAAAAGAAACCACGTTCTTGATTTTCAGGTCGATTCTTTTTAAGGGTTTTTCAAGACTGGAATCCACGATGTAAAATCTTCCGTGCTGCAAATCTTCCAGTTCCTGGAAATTATTCGGAAATATTGGACCGGGATAAACAAAATTTTCATATTGAAAATCAATGTGCAGGTGTCCAAGGGCATAATAGTCTGCCTTGGGGACTTTTGAAATTTCAAGAGCGTCTATGGGAAGGTTCCCTTTCGCCTTGTCTATAGTCGTATGCAGCAGAAAGATTTTGAATAAGCCAGGGGCTTCGTCAAACTGAGCTCTTCTCAAATCCCCCACTTCAAGTCCAGAGGTTTTTCCAGGATATCCGTAGAGTGCAACCCCTTTATGAATCGTCGGACTCAATATTATCCTATCATTTTTTTCTTCAAACACGGCGACGTTTTTGCAAAAACCTGCCTTCTCCAAAACATCGAGGAAAGTTTTTCCAGAAACAGAATAGTCGTGGCTTCCTGCAATTAAAAAACACGGGATTCCTGCTTCTTTTAGTTTTCTGAATTCCGCAAAACTTTCTTTAAGGACGTCTATTGGCGGGAAAGCTGCATCAAAAAGATCTCCTGCAATAACCACGAATTCTACTTTCTCCCCGATGCATATTTCAAGAGCCTTTTTGAAGGACTCGAGATTAAGATCCTGCAGAGGCTGTTGTTTCCATCCTCCGAGATGTACGTCAGCTATATGGGCAAATTTTACCATTTTGCTTCACCATTTTTTACTAAATTTAAAGCATACAAGAACTATATAAAATTGATTGTGATTTAGTCCAAATTTTATATAAAAGGTCTTAGCAGCTAAGGCCATTCCAAAAGCACAGCTGTTCTCGTTGTTGCCATGGTTGTTCGAGTTAACATTCAACCTGTTGTTGCCCAAGTTCCTGTTGGAATTCAGACTCGCAACCCAGCTATGTAGCCAGTTTATCTCATGAAATTTTTATTTTTCATGTCAGGAATCTTGCCTGCACAGAGCAAAATTTAATTTGCACACCATCGCTTCAAGTTTCGCAAATATTAGATATAAAAACTACTATTTGTCGCGATTGAATTTTATGACTTAAAATAAACCTGAATAATGCCTTAATAAACTGGCGTGTGGCCTTAGCTCAAGCTTTTTTTAAGCTCTGCTAAGACAAATAAATAAGTAAAAACAGGTTTAAATTTTTTGCGAACCAGCTTCGCTGGTTTACTTCAACACCCCAAAAGCACAGCAGTACTCGTCGCTGCCACGGTCGTACGAGACAACATCCAACCCGTCGTCGCCCAAGTCCCCGTCGGAACCCAGACCCGCAACCCCTGCTTCTGGTGTTTTCAAACTTGATAAATCTGGAACCCAAATGTGAGCTTTTTTATCTGGGTGTTTTGATGCAAGTTCTGCAAGTTTTTCAGCTCCTTCTTCACCACCAGCCCATGCAACAAAGTAAGGATGCTTTCCTACTTCTTTCCAGCTAACAGGACCTTGCCTAAGATGTTCAAAAGAAACTTGCGCACGGCTTTCGGCTAATCTTTTTAGCAAACCACCTCTATCAACAACAGAATTCTCATCAAATTCAGGATTATCTATAAAATGAGCAATTCTTTCTTTTGGAAGGTAAAGAATTCCTGTAAATCCTCTGAAATATCTATCTTTCATAATCTGATTAACTTCTCTTGCTTGAGGTTCATTGCCACTAAAATATTCATGAACAAAAGAAACTAATTCCGAAGTTGTTGGTTCTCTATAACCAGTTGGATTTTCAGAAGAACCTCTTATTCGCCTTAAAAGATTCAGGGAATTTGCAGGGCCATAAAACGGATGCACCGCTGTTAAAATTTTTCCCTTGTGTGGAAAATCCATTTCTGTTCTTCCAACTCTTATTCTTTGTCTTGTGTCAGATTGAGTTTCCATAGTTTTCTCATAAAAATGAAGTTTATAAATCTTTCTATTTTGTTATTCTTTTTAAGAGGTAACAAAAGAGGAGTGATTTTAAAACAATGCCCTAAAGAAAAGATTGCTGAAAAAGAGAGATATTTCTTCTTTGAAGAAAATAACGGCAGCCAGAACTCCAAATGAGAGAAGAAGAAGGGCAAAAAGTATGAATGTTATTGCTGTTCCTGTTCTGCTTGGTTTTTTTCCGTAGTTTCCGTATTCCGAAACTCTCTGGACAACTGTCTGAGCCGTCATAGGGGAGGGAATTTTCTGCTGCGGTTGCTGGAATTGCGGCTGGGGCTGATAAGTTGTCGGCATCTGCAAAACACTTGCGGCTTCTTCGATGTCTTCTTTCGAATAACCTGCATTAAAAAAACTGGTCAGAGCCTTTTCCAGAGGCTCTCCTTTGGAAACAGCCTGCCTCAAGCCCTCAACAATCTCCTCTTTAGTCATGTTTGATAAAAGAAGTTTTAGTTTAAAAACATTAGTCTGGAGATTGGTAATAAAAACTGTTAATTTAAAAAAGATTTATAGTTATATAGTTAGATGGTATGTGTAAGTTAGAAATTTCTTTTTAATCAAACCTCAGAATTTTTCCGTTGGGGGATAAATGAGAAGTTTCGCCAAACTTATAGCCGAGTTCTCCCACAAGTTCAATTAAAGGGGTTTCCTGCTGTAAAGAACCATGTGCAGGGATTACGTGCTCTGGTTTTAACATATTCACGAGATCCCTCATGTCTTCCCTGGCGCCATGCCCTGAAACATGCACATCTGTCTGAATCCTCACTCCCTTTTTTCTAAGCCTTTTGTCCATTCTTTCTCTGGCGTTTATATTAACAGGGTCTGGAATGACGCTGGAGCAGAAAACTATGTTGTCTCCTTCCCTGAGTTTTAGAGGAGTTTCGTCCTTTACTATCCTGTCAAGTATAGAGCCGGGTTCTGCCTGATGTCCTGTGCACACAATCAGGTATTTCCCCCTGTTTTTTTCCACTTTTCCCAAGAAAGAATCTACCTGCTTCCTGTATTTCATCATCGCTATGTCTTTTTTGAAGGGGCATTGTCCTACTTTTATTGCTGCATTTGTATATTTGTAAAGGCTTCTTCCAACAAAGATTATCTGCCTTCCTGTTTTTTTTCCGAAATCAACTATGCTCTTAAGCCTTGATATATGGGAAGAAAAAGTCGTGACAATGAAGGCAGCATTTCTGTCTCTTACAGAAGAAATGGCATCTTCAACCATATTTCTTGCTATTCTCTCACTCGGTGTTTTCCTTTCTAATTTTGAATAAAGGGCATCAAGCACGAGTACTTTGATTCCTTTTCTTCCAAGCTCCCTTAGTTTGTTGTATCTCGGGGGGTCTCCTATTATAGGATAGTTATCGAATTTAAAATCCAGCGCATAAAAAAAAGTTCCTTCAGAAGTATGCATTGCTATGAAAACGCACTGCAAAGTTGAATGCGTCGCGTGAATGAACTCCATCTTTATCTGACCAGAGCTTCCATTTAAGACATAAGTTGAATCTTCCTTGACAATTCGCCTTCTGTTTTTAACGACAATTTTTTCACTTTCCAGAATTTCATCAAGAACAGCCATCGTGAAAGGTGTTGCAATTATTTCTGCCTGAGGATACCTGTGAACAAGATAAGGCAATGCCCCTAAATGGTCCAGATGTGCGTGTCCTATGACTATAGCCTTAACTTTATTTGTCCAGCCGTATTTGTCAAGGACAAGATCATCCGGAAGCGCTCCAATTCTCCTTAAATCTTTCTCGTTATAGATGCGCTCATGGCTTTCTTCTTCCTGGATTTCTATTATTGCAGGAAGATAAATCCCTGCATCAAAGATTATCACGTCGTCCTTGACTTTTACAGCAGTCATGTTCTTTCCAACCTGCTCAAATCCACCAATTGTGCAAACTTCCATTTCATAAAGGAAGTTTGTTTGGTTTAAAAAGTTTTAATGTTAAAACTTTTAATTTTAAGCTGATAGGGTGACTAATTTGATTAGTTGATTATAATATGCCTGCTAGTAATACCATGATTCATGGCTAATTTTATAAATAAACTTGTTCTATTTAATTCATGAAACCATTAAAGCCAAGCATGAGGGAAAACAAAAGGTATCTCCTTGTAAAAGGGAATGGTCTCGGAAAAAATGTCAAGAAAGCAATTCTGGAAGGCATAGGTGTTTTGGGGCTTTCTAAGGCCGGTTTTTCCTGGATAAAGAAAGGAGAAGAATCCGCAATTATCGCCGTAAACAGGGAAGCCCTGAGTGAAGTGAGGGCGAGCTTTGCGATTTCTCCGGAGAAAATTCAGGTTGAACGAGTTTCCGGAAGCCTGAAAAAGCTAAGATAGTAATTCTTTAGTAATAACAAAATAGAAAGATTTATAAATATTATATTGTTTGGTGAAAAATGGAAAGTTTAGAAGATATTGCTGGTATTGATTGGTCTAAAGCATTGCCCAAAGGCAGAAATCCAAATGAGACAAGAAGGATGGTATTATACGAAATAAGAAGAGGAATCAAAGGGAGATGGGGATTTTTAAGGAACCTCACCAAAACAGAAGATGAAGTTATTCAAATTATTATGTCAACAAGAATAACAAATGATACTGAAGCTGCTAAAAAAGTTATAAGATATTTAGAGAACACTAATTATGTTCATTATAGTGATGGTTCTGGTGATATCTCTCTTTGTAATGATGGATATTATAATTTAAAAAGAGTTCAGGATAGAAAGGAAAATATAAGATTTAAAATCCTGGATCTTCATTTGCCTACCCATTGGGACTGATTAATTCTGGTGTAATATCATAAATCTTTATAAAAGTGTTTATTTGCTGATAAAGAATATTAAAATGTCATTAGTGAATAAGCTAGAAGGGATGATATAGAATAAAGCTTAAACTCCCCACAAAAAGGTTTTTAAACCTCAAGATTTTTTAATTCTTGGTTGAGAAGAAATAGAGAATCAGTTTAAATTATACACTTCTCCAAAATTAGAAAATGGACATGCCAATAGACATGCAGCACCAGGCAATGGGCTATGACCGAACTGCCACTATGTTTTCCCCTGAAGGAACCATCCTCCAGGTTGAATATGCGCAGAAGACGGTCAGGCTCGGAAGCTCGAGCATAGGAATGATTTGTGTAGACGGGGTTTTTCTTATAGCTGACAAAAGAATGAAAGATAAGCTTGTAATTCAGAAATCCGCAAACAAGATTTATGAGATAGATTCCCATATAATTGTATGTGCGGCAGGAATAGTCTCTGATGCAAGGGTTCTCATAGAAAGAGGCCAATTGAGTGCGCAGCAGCACAGGATTACTTACGATTCTCCCATAGAGCCAGAACTCATAATAAAAGAGATTTCAAACATTAAACAGCAGTTCACCCAGTATGGAGGAGCAAGGCCTTTCGGTGTTTCTCTGATGGTTGCGGGAATAAGGGCAAAAAAGCCAGAGCTTTACACCAGCGACATCACCGGAAATTATTTCTCTTATCATGCAAATGCGATAGGTGAAAATGAAGAAAAAATAAGGGAAAAACTGAGAGAACAGTACAAGCCTGAGCTAAACATCAAGAAAGGAGTTAAGCTTGCTTTAGATATCTTCAAGGAAATCCAGGGTAAAAACTTTGACTTGGAAAGGTTCGATCTCGTGTACATAAAAAATGAAGAAGGACGACTCCAGAGAGTGAAAGAAGAAGAATTGAAGGAGTTTGTCAAGTAATTATTATTAATATGGTTCAGACTACAGCAAGAATAAAGCAGAGCGGAAAACATTTTGAGATTATGGTTGATCTGGACAAGGCCCTTAAGTTCAGGAAAGGGCAGTCTTCAAGCACGGATTTTCTGGAATCAGAAAGTATTTTTACAGATTCAAAAAAAGGATTTCATGCTTCTGAAAAAGATCTCATGGAATCTTTCGGAACCAAAGATGCTGTAGAAATCGCGAAAAAAATAGTGAAGTCCGGGGAAATTCTTCTCACTCAGGAACACAGAGACGGGGAAAAGGACAAAAAAATAAAACAAGTGATTGATTTTCTCGCCGTCAATGCATCTGACCCAAAAACAGGAATGCCCCACACTCCTGAAAGAATAAAAAATGCTCTGGAACAAGCTCAGGTAAACATAAAAAATACCCCTATAGAATCCCAAATAAGAGAAATTATTGAAAAAATAAGCCATATCCTTCCCATAATGTTAAAGACAAAGAGGATAAGAATTTTAGTTCCTGCAATCCATACGGGAAGAGCTTACGGAATTTTCAGCCAGTATAAAGAAAGCGAAAACTGGCTTTCAAATGGCGACCTTGAAGCGATAGTCAATATTCCTTCAGGATTGCTGATGGAGTTTTATGAAAAATTAAATGCTATAACTCATGGTGCAGCAGTCACAGAAGAAATTAAGGAGAAGGAAAAATGAGTAGTCCTGAGATGTTTTATTTAGAAATGCTTGCGAACATTGAAACTCCGGCTCTTTCCGGAGGATTTGGTGTTAAAGAGAATCATCAGATTTACCATGATTACTGTCAATTAAGAAACTCTGCTAAAGATTTATTAAGCAACCCCCAAGATACAGAAGCAAGAAGAAAGTTATCAGAATTAATAATTAAATTAGAATTATTAGAATTAACAAAAATAAATTGAAAATGGAACGCAAAGTTGTAATCCCGGGGGAAGTTATTGCATCTGGAGAAGACTATCTGCCGGGTGAGGGAACAGAAAAACGCGGCCAGGAAATAGTTGCAATCCGCTATGGCCTTGCAGAAGAATCAAACAGGCTTGTCAGAGTGATTGCCCTTTCCGGAATCTATCAAGCAAGAAGAGGCAATGTAATCATAGGAAAAGTGGAAAACATCACATTCAATGGATGGGTTGTGGACATAGATTCTCCAATAGGGGCATTTTTGCCTTTATCAGAAGTGCCAAGGTTTGTCAGCAAAGAAGCAATGGCTGAGGTTTTTGACATAGGAGATATGATTGTAGCGAAGATTCTCGGAGTCAACGGAAGAGGAATAGATTTGACGATAAAATCCAGAGGATTGGGGAGGATAGAAGAGGGAATGATAATAAAGGTAAATTCCAACAAGGTTCCGAGAGTGATTGGAAAGGAGGGAAGCATGATAGGGATAATAAAGAAAGAAACAGGCTGTGAAATAACTGTGGGCCAGAACGGATTGATATGGGTCAAAGGAAACAAAATAGAGGACGAGCTTTTTGTGAAAAGGGCTATAATGTTTGTCGCAGAAAAATCCTCAACTTCTGGATTGACAGAAGAAGTGCAGAAATGGTTTGACAAACAGAAAGGAGGAAAAGAATAAGAATGAAGAAAAAAATTAATTTATATGCAATAGGAAATGAAGGGAATTTTAGTTATTATTTATTTGATAAAAAGAATGAGGTTTATCTTTCCTTGGAAAGATTACTAAATGAAATTTTTGACTTTTATCTTGAAGAATTTGTTCATGAGAATAACAAAAAAACCAATGTTGAAAAGTATAATGACCTTCATAAAAGAAGTCCTATAAATACCTCTAACAATTCTCGAGTTGACATTTTTTATGGTAACAAAAAAATGTTTGTTACAATTCATTCTTCCCTGAAGTTAAGACTAAAATTTAATGAAAAGTTATTCAAAATTGTAAATATGCCAAAATTAGTACAAATTAAATCAAAGAAAAATAAGAAATGACAACAAAAACTTTCAAAAGACCTGACGGAAGGAAGCCAGAAGAAATAAGGCCGATGAGTGCAAAAGTGGGAGTTGTCCCAAATGCAGACGGAAGCGCTATGTTCTCTTTTGGAGACACTGTAGCAATAGCAGCTGTTTATGGTCCGAGAAAAATGCATCCGCAGCATTCGCAAAATCCTGAAAAAGGGACTTTGAGATGCAACTACAACATGTTCAGCTTTTCCGTCGCAGAGAGGGCACGCCCAGGTCCCAATAGAAGAAGCACAGAGATAAGCAAGATAACAGAATGGGCACTTGAGCCGATAGTCATGATCAAGAAATATCCGAACATGGTAGTTGATGTTCACATAGGCATTCTGCAGGCAAACGCTTCCACGAGATGCGCAGGAATAAATGCCGCTGCCCTTGCACTTGCACATGCAGGGATTCCCATGAAAGAGATGGTTTCAAGCGTTTCTATAGGAAAACTCGACAAAAACCTGGTAGTTGATGTTGTAAAAGAAGAGGAAGATTGGGAAGAGGGAGAAGGAGCCACAGACATTCCAATAACACTTACAAACAGCGGAAAGATAACGCACATTCAGTTAGACGGAAAAATAACTTCCGAGGAGCTGAAACAAGTCTTAAAACTCGCAAAAAAAGTAAACAAAGAAATCTATGAAGTACAGAAAAAAGCATTAAAGGAGTCTGTCAAATTTTGAAGACAATAAAAAATGGAAACATCAAAAATAACAGGAGAGAGAATTGCAGAATACTTAAAACAAGGAAAGAGATTTGACGGAAGGAAGCCTGAGGAGTTCAGGAAGATAGAGATAGAGACAGGAGTCTCAAAAAAGGCAGAAGGCTCTGCAAGAGTCAAGATAGGAAAGACAGAAGTCATAGTCGGCGTTAAAATGGATGTCATGGAACCTTATCCTGATTCTGCAGATAGGGGAAATCTGATAGTTTCTGCCGAGCTTCTTCCTTTAAGCTCTGAAAGATTCGAGAGCGGGCCTCCAAGATTCCCTGCCATAGAAATAGGAAGGCTTACAGACAGGGCGATAAGAGAAAGCAAATTCATACAGATGGAAAAACTATGCATAAAAGAAGGGGAAAAAGTATGGGCTATTTATATAGACATATACTCTTTGAATGACGACGGAAATCTGATGGATGCGGCAGAAATCGGGGCAGTTGCTGCCCTTAAAACAGCAAGGATGCCAAAATATGACGAAGAAACAGAAAGGGTTGTCTATGGAGAGTTCACAGACAAGAAAATACCCCTGCAAAAAGAGCCTCCTATAATGATAACTGCCTACAAGATAGGGGATTCGTGGATAGTTGATCCGACTCTTGAAGAAGAGGATATCTCACAGGTAAAAGTAAGCATTGGAGCAACACCCGAGGGAATAATCTCCTCTATACAGAAAGGGGAAGCCAGTGAGATAAGCATAGAGGAATTTGAAGACGTGATAGAGCTTACAGAAGAAATCAGAAAGAAAGTTTTTTCAAACATAAAAAATTCGCTGGAGTAAAATGCAACAGGAAAAGGAAAAATTCAGCAAATATGAAATCGCGAGGATTCTTGGAGCAAGGGCCCTTCAGATAGCGATGAATGCCCCTTTGCTGATAAAATTAAGCAAAGAAGACCTGGAAAAAGTAAAATATGATGCCCTAAAAATAGCTGAAATTGAATTTGAATCGGGAGTTCTTCCAATCTCTGTCAAAAAACCTTTCCCGGAAAGAAAAGAAGACGTTCTAAGGAGACCAAAGGAGCAGAAGATAAGCGACGAGAAAATCGAGGAAAAAGAAGCTGCAGAAGAAGGGGAGATTGCAAAACAGGGAGAAATTATGGGCCTTGTAAACCCGGAGGAAGAAACAGAAGAGGAAGTTGTGGGGGGAGAAAGTGAGTGAACTCGTCCAAGCGTGGCCGAGTTAGAGGAAACTCGTCCTAGCTATGCCGAATTAGAGGAAGTTGCGGATGAAGGAATCGGGGAAGGGTAGTTTTTTCTTACAGATTAGTTGTTATTATAGAAAGGTAACAAAATAGAAAGATTTATAAAGTTGGAATTTCTGGGAAAAATATGGGAAAAACAGATGTAAGACCAAAATTAACGGATTTAATTCCTTTTTACGGATGGACCGATTATGTTGGGAGAACTACATTTGGTACTTGGGAAGAAGTTCCAATAAGAAATCAAATAAAAAGAGGGGTTATCATATTAGCTCAGGTAGCCTATAATAGCTATATTGGAGCAGAGATTTTAAATATGTTAGAAGGAAAACCTTCTTTCACATACAAACTTCTTGAAAAGATTCTTAATTAATTCTAGAATCCTCAAAGACTAGATGTAAGAAATTCTTTAATAATCAAAATCATCAGTAAATTTATATACTGAAATATTTTTTCTAATTAATGGTCGTTATAAAAAGCGTTTCTGCCAAATCTATTTTTGATTCAAGAAAAGAGAGAACGATCCTTGTTTCCATAATGACAAACGTTGGAGAATTCAGAGCAAGCGCACCAAACGGAAAATCCAGGGGAAAACACGAACAGAGTCCATATAAGAAAGATTTAAAGGGGGACATAAAAACCCTGAAACAATTCAGCAGATACTTTTCTGAGGACGAGATAGAAAAATTTTGGGATTTGAGAAGAATAGAGGACATAGTTGAAGGGCATGTCGGGGCAAATACCCTTTTTGCTTTGGAATCAGCTATCTTAAAGGCCCTTGCAAGGGAAAAGAAAAAAGAAGTCTGGCAGCTGATTAATCCAAACGCAAAAAAATTCCCGAGATTAATCGGAAATTGCATCGGCGGGGGAAAACACTCCAGAGCTTCTTCAATTACAGGAAAGAAGCCCGATTTTCAGGAATTTTTACTTATACCAAAAGCAAATTCTGTTAAGGATTCTTTTAAGATAAACAAAGAAACAAAAAAAGAAATTTGGTATGCACTTAAAAAAGGGGATGGAAAATTTCAGGGCAAAAAAAATGATGAGGACGCGTGGCAGACTTCCCTTAATGAAAAAGAAGTTCTGGATATTTTAAGAAATTTTGGGATTGCTTTAGGGATGGATGTGGCGGCTTCAGGTTTTTACAAAAGAAAGAAATACCATTACCAGAATCCGGTTCTTCAGAGGACAAAAGAAGAGCAATTTTCCTATATTTCAAACCTGATAAAAAATTTTTCGCTTTTTTATATTGAAGATCCTTTTGAAGAAGAGGATTTTGAGGGCTTTTCCAGGCTTTTAAAAAAATATCCGAATTTCTTGATAGTGGGAGATGATCTCACCGTCACTAATGGAAAAAGACTTGGGAGAGCTATAGGAGAAAAAAGCATAAATGCAATAATTGTCAAGCCAAACCAAAACGGTTCTTTGATCCAGGTCATGGACATATGCGGGTCTGCAAAAAAACATGGCATAAAGATTGTTTTTTCCCACAGGAGCGGAGAAACGATGGAAAACATTCTCGCCGACCTGGCTTTCGGATTTCAGGCTGATTTCTTCAAGTGTGGTATAACGGGAAAGGAACGCGAGGCGAAAATAAAACGTCTTATAGAGATAGAAAAGAAAATTCGATAAGTTACTGCTTCGTCCAAGCTTGGTCAAATCAGAGATTGATTGAGATTGAGAAGAAGATTAGATAATCTTAAAGAATTATTTTTTAGCTATTTTCCAAATAAGTTTAAAATATTCTATGAAACTTTTAGCAATTTCTTTGCTCTTAATGACGAAAAACATTGGTTCTTCTGAAAAAACTGATATAATTGATGAATTTCCGTAGATGTTAATTGAAACAAAGGATGAAAATGGTATATATTTAACCTCACAAAATTTTGATTTTTCTATAAATGGCATAGTGCCCTTTGCATCTTCTCCAAAAATAAATTTTCTTTTTAGCTTTAAATTGTCCTTCTTACCTTCTAATCTTTCAAAGAAGTTGTATACATATTTTTCGTATTCTTTTGTTGCTCCAATAACATAATTTATTTCTTTAGGATTCTCAATAAGAAACTCTGTTTCTTCATTAAAAACAGATATCATACCTTTCATTCCCATATAGATTTCAGCTTGTTGCTTCTCTTTAACAGAATCAAGCCTTTTTGTTAATTTTGGAAGAATTTTCTCTATCTCATTTTTTCTTTTTATGATTTCTTTTTCTTGCTCTTCCAATAATTCCATTATTCTTTTTGGATTTGCAGCATTCCAATGTGCAATATTTCTTATTATTATATGACTAACCAAACCTTTTTTCTCTAATCTCTTTAAAATTTTATATGTTTTAGATGTAGATACACTCGATTTTTCCACTATAGGTCCTGTAGTAGATTGACCTAAATCAAGTAAGGCTAAATATACTTTTGCTTCTCCTCTTGTTAGACCAATTTTCTCTAATATCTCTGGCTCCATGTTATCTTTATCTTTTATTTCTTTTTAAATCTTTTCTATCTTTGTTCACCCTGGGGGAACATAATATTTATATAGCTGTCATTTTCACATAAAATTATCATGAAATCACTAAAAGGATTAATTAAGAGAAAGTTTGGAGCAATAGCACTTGCCTCACTCATAGGTTTAAGTGGATGTCAAAGACTACCTCAAAAAAGTGATATTGTTTATGATAAAGAAATAAACTGGCAAAGAGTGGTTTATATTAAAGGTAATCATAAGTTTATACCTCCTACTCCAGACCAAATAAGAATATATCAAGATGGCAGGCTGGAAAAAGTTATGGAAGATTTTGATGGGGATGGTACAATAGTAAATAATAATAGGGATAGTTATACAGAGAGAGTAAATGATAATGCATGGGTTAGATATACACAACTTTATGTAACAGAACCATATAAACCATATGAATCTTATGATGAAATAGCAACAGGAAAAGAGCCAAAAGTACAATGGGTTTTAGGTCCACAGAGATATTATAGAGGAAACCAATATAATGAAAAATTACAAAAAGCAGGAGAACTTTATAAAAAGTTAAAGAGTGAAATTCAAAGCAAACTTGAATCAAAAAAAATTCAAAAGTTGATTTCTAAAATAAGCTATTAAAAACCTTTAAAAACTAAATTCTCTGTGAATTTCTATGCCAAGGAAAAAGAAAGAATCAAAAGAAGATATTGCTGAAGAGTCGGAAGAACAGCCGGAAGAGGCTGAATCAGAATCTTCGGATGAGAAAATCAAAGAACTTGAGGAAAAAAAGAAAGTTCTTGCAGAAAAGGTGAAGAAACTCAAGGAAAAAATTTCTGCTAAAGAGGTAAGCACAGAGGAACTTAAGGAAAAAATCAAAGCTAAAAAAAGAACAGATATGCTTGTTCCTCTAGAGGAGTATGTCAAGGCAGGAATTTATCTCGGAACAAGGGTTGTGACACCCAACATGAAGCCTTTTGTTTACAGGAGAAGGGCAGATGGCCTTGCAATCTTTAATACAGACACTATAGACGAGAAATTAAAAGAAGGGGTGGAATTCTTGTCAAGGTTTGCTCCAGAAGACGTAATTCTTGTCTGCAAAAGGCAGGCAGGATGGCGAGCTGCAGAAAAGTTTTCCGAATTGACAGGGGTAAAAGCTTTCACAAAAAAGTATCCTGCAGGAATTCTTACCAATAGCCAGCTCCATGATTTTTTTGAAAATGAGCTTACTATAATCACAGACCAATGGGTTGACAAAAACGCACTTAACGATACTTTAAATGTCCGTAAGAAAGTTCTCATGATCTGCGACACAAACAATTTCTCCCAAGGAGCAGACCAAATAATAATAGGAAACAACAAAAGCCCTAAAAGTCTCGGGCTTATTTTTTATATTTTGGCCAGGGGATATTGCAAGGCCCGCGGCCTTAACACGGAGAAAATTCCTGATTTGGAGTGGTGGACGGGCGAGGAAGGGGAAACGGTTGAAAAAAGAACTCTGATAAAACCAGAGCCTGTCGCAGAATTTGGCGTATAAGATTATGGAGAAAAGAACCAAAAATTATTCAAGAAAAACAAAGCCTAAATTTAAAAAATCCCTGAATATTTTTCTTGGTGTTGTTATTTTTGTTGCCCTTATAGGCTCTGCATTTGCAATAAGCATTCTTTTTGGTGTTGCCTTCATCATAGCTTTCTCCCTGGCGGTTTATACAGGAGAACTGAAGAAAAAACCGTGGAAACCAATGGCAATATTCATCGGTGCAGTACTGATAAGGCTTGCCCTTAAGCAATATCTTGACCCTGTCCTTGCATCAAAAACACTTCTGGACCTGGCTGTTTCAGCGCTGATATTTTTATCAATACTGATTTTCGGATGGAAAATCAAGAAGAGTTAAGGGAAGAATTTTTTATATGAAATTATAAAGTAGTAACAAAAGAGAAAGATTTAAATAGTAGAAGATTAGTAAAAATTTATGGAAAAAAATTTGGTAGATCTTGTTATAATTGGTAATGCTTTTGTTTTAGGTGGTGCTTTAAGTCAGTTAATGCTTTATGGTCTACACAAAGCAAGACTTTCAGAAAGAGAATTTACAACTGGTAAAGAAGAAACAAGAAAGTATGTAGAAAGAGTTCAAGAACTAAATAAATCTTCTCTAAGAAGAATAGTTTTTTATGGTGCGAATCTAGCAAATAGAAAATATTTAGAAAGTATTAAATAACAATTCATATTCAACGTAAGTTGATTTCATAATTAATTCTTCTTGATTATTTTTATCAAACCTTGAACCACAACCAGCTCACTTAACAAACTCAACGTTTTCAATGTCTTTAAATTGTTTATCTCCAGTAAGGAATTTTGCATTGTTCTTTTTTGCTATAATATATCCTATACAATCAATATAAGATAGTTTTCTTTTTTATTTAATAATTTGAATTCATTTGATTTTTTTATTATCTCATCTGAAATTTCCATTATTAGGGGCAGAAGAAAATCATAATGAAAATCGGCTTCTTTTTTACCTGCAGTACGCAATAAAAAGTAATGCAATTCCATTAAATTCAATTTTGTGGTAATAAAGTGGCCTTTTTTGTATAATTCATAATTCTTATTACGGTTAATTATTTCAATTAAAGCATAAGTATCTAAGAAGTATGCCGTTTCTTCAAATGCTGTTTCCATTCTTTTTCCTCAAGATCCCATTCTTCTTTTCTCATCTCGTCTTTAAACTTCTGGGCATCTAATTTTAGATTCTTCAGGGAGCCAAAAATGGAAGAGAGATCTGTCTCTTTAATTATGCTTATAGACACTTTTTCGTTTTCTTTAAGTCTCTGTCTATCAACGATTTCCTTAGGTAAGATTATTCCCATAGAATTTCCCCATCTCCTTAATCTAACTTGTATTGTCATTTTACCTTTAGTGATACTTTAATTATACATATGTATAACTTGTTTATAAACCTTCCTATTTAAACCTTCATCCACAGCCACCCGTTTTTCACATAACCTGTTTTTACAAGAACGTAATTTCCTTTTAGCTTCTTGCCATTAAGTTCAAACTCTATTTTCTTTTCATCTTTGCTCTTTAGCATATAAGTTCCGTTATCCCAGATTTCAACCTTGCCAGCGCCGTAATTCCCTTCAGGAATTGTGCCTTTGAATTTTGCATATTCTAAAGGATGGTCTTCAACATGGATAGCAAGTCTTTTTTCTGACTTTATGGTTGGCGGAGGTTTTGGAACAGCCCAGCTCCGAAGAACTCCGGACATTTCCAGGCGAAGGTCGTAATGCAAATGAGAAGCTTGATGTTTGTGAATAACAAAAATAGGTTTTCGTGCCGGCGGCGTTCGAGGTAATTTTATTTTTCCTTTTGGTTCAGGGGTTTCAGAGAATTTTCTTTTATTTTTGTAGATTTCTAAGGGCATATATTTCTTAAGGAAGAAGTATATAAATAATTAATGTGCAGGTCCTCAAGGTGGACTATTTTCAGTTTTCAACGGCTAAGACTTCGCCTGTTTCAGAGTCTATGATGACGTCTGTCTCGACTCCATTTCTTGAATCGACTATTTCAACAACATACGCTGTTTTTCCAAGTTTCGTTTCAATTGCAACATCTGTGATTTTTCCTGGAACTTCTTTTAATGCTATTTCCCTGGCTTCAGCCTCTGTTATCTTTGTTTCCAGTTGTCCAAGAAGTTTTTCAGCAGGAGTTGGCTGTGCATTATATTCAACACTTATTAGTTCAAGCCTTTCTCCACTTTCAATACTTACTTCCAGAACGGCAAATCCAACTTCGGGGCAATAATACTTGTGCTCCTTGGCGCTTGAATCTAAATAGCTATAATCATAAGTTTTCAAACAATTGTTTAAGACTTTGTATTTTGTCGTTACTGTTTCTCCTAAAGCGAGAACATCTGCTGCATCTTCTGCCACGCCTTTATAATATTCCTGCCTATAAGAATCACCAGGAACAGGATTTGCTTTCATGATTATTCCGGGTTTCGCGCCATCGACTCCTACCTCCCAAGCACCTGCTTTATTTACAATTCTTTTATTCAGTACTTCCATAGTGTCTTCGCCGAAGTACCAGACATTTCCTTCTTTGTCCTGGGCATACCAGTCTTTTGTGTCCTCGATGAGGTTTCCATCAAGCCAGACACGGTCCCAAACAACAGTTGCTTCCACGCCCATGACTTTTTTGGTTTCTTTCATTACATAGATTTCTATTCTTTCTTTTCCATCCTGAGTCACTGATTCATAAACCATTTTTTTCCCGGGTGTCAGGGAAAAATATTTGTTATCCACATTTGAGGTAAAATCAGAGGGGTTGATTGTTGGGTTATAGGTTTCTTCTGTACCTGGTTTTTTTGAATAAAAATAAAAAAGAGAAGCGTTGATTAATAGCAAAGCTAAGACTAATACTGCGATGAGGTAAATCTTATTCATTTTCTCCATTTTTTATTGTCCAAGTGAAAGAAAACAGTCAAATTGCCCTATTTATAATTATCTATTGTCTTTATTTTTTCTTCTGTTTTTAGTGATTCCATAAATTCTAAAGATATTGCCGATAACATCAGAATTTAACGAAGTTGCCGAAACGAAGCGTAGGCAATTTGGGTGATTGGTGAGCCCCAAAAAATTAGAAGGATTTTATAAATTCTATGAAATCTAGTGTCTTTTATGACCATGCACTTTCTTTATTACAACTAGAGTCAAGTCATCTTCTAGCGGACAAAAGGAGTATAATTCCCTTTTTATTGCTTCACATATCTCTTTTGCAGGTTCGTCTTTGGTCTCTCTTAATATATTTTCAAGTTTTGTGTCTCTGAATCGTGATGTCCCATCATTGTGTTCTGTCAGACCGTCTGTATAGAGGAGCATTATGTCGCCATGCCCCAAGAGGTGTATTTCATTAACATCGAATCCTCCGTTTGTATTGTTTAGTGGGTCGAAATGTTCTGTGTTTATGCTGAATTTTCCAGGAAGGACCCCTAGCGGCGTTGACGCTTTTGTACGATCGCTGCAGAGCATCTGGATTTTATTGAATTCATTTGAAAAAATAATTGGCTGAGGATGACCTGCTGAAAGAAACCTGAAGCGTCCGTCGCCATGGATCTCTCCGTAAAGCAGGGTTGTGTACGGCTTAACCTGCAGATAATCGGGCTGCATATGTGTATAAAGATCTGAGTTAACTATTTCAAAAAGTTCTTGAGTAATCTCTCCGTTGTGATTAAGTTCATATATAATCCCTGTTTTGAACGCTCCATGCAGGTAGTTGACTATAACATTGCTCCCAATCATATGCCCTGCGACATCTGCAATCAGTATGCCGAAGCCGTCGAGATTTTTTTTTAGCCTTTCTGTCAGCACAGTATTGCCGGATTTTGTTGCCTCTGCTATTTTTTGTTTCAGTTTGTATTCCCTGAAGTTTACCAAGATAACATGATCACCGCCGATGCATCCCCTTAAAGGCTCTATGGACACGTGATAGTCTATTCCAGGAAGCCTCGGATAATTTCTTGGTAACACGAGAGATCCGACTTCCTGAAAGTGTAGCAACTCATCAACCAGTTCATCCTTTGGCCATTCCCTGATAGGTTTTATTGTATGTTTCATAATGATATATCCAGAAACTTGCCACAAATTTATACAAGCGATAAGTCGCGAATACAAAAATTGTAGACGCTGCCATGACTAGAAAGCATCAAAAGAGCTTTTTGATTTATAAGATTATTTGCTTTTTCTTGGTCTTCCTCTTCCCTTTTTCTGCGGCTCTTTCTTATCTTCGTCTTTTTCGTCTAATTCTTCTTTCATTTCCTGTTCTGATTCCATAAATTTTTCATGAATGTTTGATTTAAAAAACTTGCGCAAATCGACGAAACATTTATAAACAAAAAGATTTCTTATTCCTTGTTAACTAAGATGAGTGCCTTAAAAATGTGCATATTTCACGTCAAAATCAAAGACGTTAATAGCATTAAGGTATGAAGTATGTAGAAGCAGTCACTTAGTTGTATTCTTATAAATCTCAATAAACGAGTTAAATTTAGGCTAAAGCCAATAGGAGGATTGAGTGAAGTGTTCGTTTCTTACCAAAAATAACGAATGCGCGGAGATTTTCTTGCTTATTTTGCCGTCGGAAACGGCGAGTTAAATGAGTGAGCAATATTTATCTAATTAAATAAAAATCTATGAAGTTAAATCCAGTTGATCCTGCTGGCGGCTGCGGCTCTCTGGTTTGCACTTAGACATGCAAGTTGTTTCTCTTAGAAATAGGAGGAAAGCGAACTGCTCAGTAACACGTAGCTAACCTACACTTAGGTCAAGGATAACCTCGGGAAACTGAGGCTAAACCCTGATAAATGTGAGACCCTGGAAAGAACTCACATTCAAACTCGCGCCTAAGGATGGGGCTGCGGCGGATTAGGTAGTTGGCGGGGTAATAGCCCACCAAGCCTGTGATCCGTAAGGGCTCTTAGCGGAGAGGCCCTGAGAGGGAATCTGAGACACTATTCCCAGCCCTACGGGGTGCAGCAGTTAGGAATCATCTGCAATGCGCGAAAGCGTGACAGTTTGAACCAGAGTGCTTCTCAATTGAGAAGCTTTTGCCAAATGTAAAAAGTTTGGCGAATAAGGACTGGGTAAGACGAGTGCCAGCCGCCGCGGTAATACTCGCGGTCCAAGTCGCAGCCACAATTATTGGGTCTAAAACATCCGTAGCTTGTCTGGTAAGTTCCTTGTGAAATCTTATCTCTTGAAGATGAGGCGTGCGAGGAATACTGCCAGACTAGAGACCGGTAGACGCAGGAAGTATGTTCGAAGTAGCGGTAAAATGCTTTAATCTCGGACAGACTCACAACAGCGAAGGCATCCTGCGAGAACGGTTCTGACTGTCAGGGATGAAGGCTAGGGGCGCAAAGTGGATTAGATACCCATGTAGTCCTAGCAGTAAACACTGCACACTAAACATCAGTACCTCCTCGAGAGGCATTGGTGCTGCAGCGAAGGCGAAGAGTGTGCTACCTGGGAAGTATAGTCGCAAGGCCGAAACTTAAAGGAATAGGCGGGGAGACACTACAACGGGTGACGCGTGCGGTTCAATTAGATTCTACACCGTGAACCTCACCAGGACCGACAGCAGAATGAAGGTCAGTCTGAAGGGCTTACCTGACACGCTGAGAGGAGTTGCATGGCCGACGTAAGCCTGTGTCGTGAGATGACCTGTTAAATCAGGTAACAGGCGAGACCCACATGTATATTTACTACGTGTACAATATACAGATTGCCTCGGTAACGTGGATGAAAGCGTGGGCAACGTTAGGTGAGTACAGCCTGAATGCCCTGGGCGACACGCGCGCGTCAATGGTGGATACAGTGGGATGCGACTCCGAAAGGAGAAGCTAATCTCTTAAAGTCCATCTCAGTCCAGATTGAAGCTTGCAATTCAGCTTCATGACGCTGGAATCCGTAGTAATCGTTTGTTAGCAGCGAACGGTGAATACGTCACTGTCTCTTGCACTCACTGCCCGTCAAACCAACCAAGTTGTGTTATGGTGAAACCAGTTTTGGGAGAACCTTAGCATGGTGAGGTAGGTTAAGTCGTCACAAGGTATCTGTAGGGGAACCTGCAGATGGATCACCTCCTAAAATTTAAAGATACGAGACAAGAGAAATCACAACAAAATAATTGTTTCTACATACTCATCTAGTTTCAGAAAAGTCCAAGTGGAAAACGGGCAAGCGTTTAGTTTTTAATAATAAAAAATTTAAAAACAACTGCTGGCTCATTTTTTGTTATGGGCCTGTAGTCTAATGGTAAAACACTTCGCTTGCACCGATGAGCTCCGAGTTCGATTCTCGGCAGGTCCATAAGTTTTTCTGAAATAAATTAGTTAACTGAAAACCACCTGCGGGTTTTTCACAATTCCTGCAGCTAGGTTAGATCACAAATCATATTCACTGAAAACCACCTGCGGGTTTTTCACAATTCCTGCAGCCGTGGACGTGAAAACATGGTGAGGGAAGAAGTTCCTTTATCAGTTTGAGAAAATAACTCACAATTATTTTCAATGAGATAAGCAACGAATGGTTTTCCTGATTTAGAAGGACATACTATTACCGACGCTGTTAGATGGATGGCTTGGTTTTGGTTTCGATGAAAGACGTGGCAAGCTGCGATAAGCTTGGGGGAGCCGCATGCAAGCTTTGATCCCAAGATTTCTGAATCGTGCACCCATGTTTACATGGTCTGCAAGAATACGCCGGGAATTGAAACATCTTAGTACCGGCAGGAAGAGAAAATAAATTAATGATTCCCCTATTAGCAGAGAGCGAAAAGGGAAGAGGGCAAACCGAATCTCCTCTTGAAAGGGAGGCAGAGATGTGGTGAGCGTAAATTCCTAAGTCGTCGAGTCAAACTTCTCTGGAATGAGAGGCCTTGGAGAGTGATAGCCTCGTAGACGAAGATGATATGGAGTTGCTTTAAAGAGTAGGGCTCCCTGGATTGGGGGTCTGAATACGGCAGGATTAACTGCCAACCCTAAATAAAACCAAAGTCCGATAGCGCACTAGTACCGCGAGGGAATGCTGAAAAGAACCCGTAACAGGGAGTGAAAAGATCTGAAATCTAACAGTTACAGTTTGTTACTGCCCTTTCCTCTTCGGAGGATTGGGGTTGTAACGTACGTTTCGAAGAACGAGCCAGGGAGTTTATTTGTGTGGCGAGGCTAATCATCTATAATGAGTAACCGAAGCGAAAGCAAGTTGGAAACAGCGAGAGTCACACGAATCAGACCTGAAGCCAGGTGATCTAATCATGGGCAAGGTGAAGTCTTCCGAAAGGAGGATGGAGGCCTGAACCAGTGTTGTGTACATGCACTTGGATGATCTGTGATTAGGGGTGAAAAGCCTATCTAACCTGGTGATGGCTGGTTCCTGCTGAAATATGCCTCCGTATAGTCTTGTCTAGCTTGTCGACGGTGTAAAGTACGGATAAAATTTGCAGAGGCTAATGCCTACGGAATTTTTTCCAACTCAGAATCTGTCGACTGCATAGGACAAGAAACAGGGTGTGTATGTAAGATACACCTCCGAGACCCAAAAAAGGGAGACCAGAGTTAAGGTCCCTAAATTCATGCTAAGTGCGACAAAAGGTGTCCTGGACCTGAGACACTAGGGATGTAAGCTTAGAAGCAGCTATCATTTAAAGAAAGCGTAACAGCTCACCTATCGAGGCCCAAGGCCCTGAAAATGGACGGGGCTAAGCATGGTACCGATACTCTGGAGGCACTCGGTTTAAAATAGTATAACAAAAATCAAAGATTTTTGTGCGTCTGCCAAGATGGTAGGCGCGGGAAGAATTTTTTATATGAAATAGGAAAAGAAAAGGTTTTTAAACTTTAAAGTAACAACAAAATTATGAATTTGAAGACGCTCCTTACAACAAAAAAAGATGAAAGAATAATGATGGATTTTGCTAGAGGAAAGATTAATTATTTAGAGGATGGTTTTCTTCAAAAAAATTTCCCAGACTTGTTTAGAAATCTTAAAAGTTATCGCGGTAGATGGGATGAGTTTGGAGAAGAACTTGAAAGAAGGTGTATAGAAAGAACAAGAGATATTTCACAAAGAAAGGTAGATTATGGTGCAATACTTCATAATGTTGGAGTTGCTATTCCATTTTATTTTTTTACTGCACTCGTTAATATTGTTGGTGGTCTTGGTGGGGGGATTCATAAAACCCAAGAGATGCTTGATGAGGATTTAAGACCATATATGAAACCAACTTATAAATTGGCAAATTCTAATTAAAATATAATTCACAAATCATATTCAACGAAAGTTGATTTCATAATTAATTCTTCCTGTACTATACAGAGTGTTCTGGTAAGCAGGCGTCTTTTCTGCGTCGAAGCTTCTTCGAGAGAAGGGGTGGAGCGGAAAGGAATGAGAATCCTGGTGGTAGTAGGATGTGATTTCTCTGAGAAAGAGAAACGTCGAAAGGGTAAGGTTTCCTTGGCAATATATTTTAGCCAAGGGTTAGTCAGCGCCTAAGTTGTGCCCTAACAGAGTACGACGATGGACAACAGGTTAATATTCCTGTACTGATCAAATTTTACATTTTAGGAAAGCTTTCGGATAAGCAAGCACCCGGAAGGGTGTTCTGGGAAAGAGACGGGGGGAGCGTAATGCAAAGATCTCTGTGAATTTTTCAGACAAAATTTCTGACTCCGAGAGCCAGTGAAAAGTTCTAGAGTTAAACGAGTTTGGTTAGCTGTACCCACAACCGACACTGGTGCCCTAGCTGAGAAGGCTAAGACGTGAAAGGAAAAACCAACTAAGGGAATTCGGCATATTGGTCCTGTAGCTTCGGCTGAAGGGATGTCTATCTTTGTGCTTCGGTTCGCAAGAATTTTAGGTGCATCGGTAGATTACAATAACAAAGATGGCCCGACTGTTTACCAAAAACGTAGCCAAGTGCTAATCTGTAAAGACTTGTATACTTGGTGAGCCCTGCCCAGTGGCGGTGTCTGAAACCCCTTTTCAAGGGGGCTAATGCCCGTTAAACGGCGGGAGTAACTATGACTCTCTTAAGGTAGCGTAATGCCTTGTCGTCTGAATGGCGACGTGCATGAATGGGTTAACGTGGTTGTCACTGTCCCTAGTTGGGACCTTCTGAACACACTTCGTGGTGAAAAGGCCACGGACGCCTAGTGGGAAGCGGAGACCTTGTGGAACTTTACTGCAACTTGTTGTTGTAATTTTAAGTGGAATGCATAGAATAGGTAGGAGCGTCGAGTCCCTCTTTTCGGAGGGGGAGGAGCGAAAGTGTAATACTACCCATTTTTATTAGAATTGCTTACCGTTTACGGAACAGCAGCAGGCGGGCAGTTTGGCTGGGGCGGCGCCCTGTCGAAAAGATATCGATAGGACCCAAAGTCAAGCTCATCCGGCTTGGAAACCCGGAGTTGAGTGCGAGGGCAAAAGCTTGACTGACTGTATTCTGAAAAGCAAGGAATGCAGGGACGAAAGTCTGGCCTAGTGAACCCACGTGCTTTTTTAATAGAAGCCGTGTCTGATAGAAAAGTTACCCCAAGGATAACAGGCTTGTCGCACCCGATAGTCCATATTGACGGTGCGGTTTGGTACATCGCTGTCGGCTCTACCTATCCTGCGCGTGCAGAAGCGTGCAAGGGTGTCGGAGTTCACGCATTAAAAGGTATCGTTAGCTGGGTTAAGAACGTCAAAAATAGACCCAATTAACAGATAAGTACTGAACAAAGAACTTGACAAGCAAAAAATAAATAATTAACGCGGCGTTGCGCACGAGTAATTGTGCGAAAAATAAAATCAGCTCATATCGGTGGAGGCTTGATGTTTAAATTGATTAAACTGTCAGCATCATGTTAATACCGAGGGAAGTCGTAATTGACCCCGTAGAGACTTAGAGTTTAAAACTCTGGAGTTCTGCTGTTAAAAGCAGAGCTAAGACGCTGATCTCCGTTGTGCAAACAACGGATGAAGGTATAGTCCATACAACACAAAATCATAAGTGTTGAGTAATATACGCGAGACAGTTTGTATGATATCTACTAGGTGTGTTGTTGTCTGAGTGGAACGAACTTGTAGTACGAGAGGAACCAGGTTCGGGAGCCTCTGGTGAGCAGTTGTCATCTGGCAGGCTGCATAGCTACGCTCCATACGGATAAGAGCTGAATGCATCTAAGCTCGAAGCCGCCCGCAAAACGAGACAACTAAGGCCGTCATAGAAGATGACGTTGATAGAGTTGGGGTGTAAGATTCAAGCTTTTGGTGAGGCGAGAATTTCAGCCCACAACTACTAAAAGCCTCAATTTGAATTTTCTTTATAAGAAGATTCTATAATATGTTATGTCCACACAATTCTTTTTCAGAAAACCATTCGTTGTTTGTTGAGTTTTTTGATTTTAATATCCAAATCTTCTTTCATAAGTCTTATGATCCATCCATTCAAGAATAATGGAGAAAACCAAGAGATTTTTTCCTTCTACACTATAAATCAATCTCCAAGCATCAGGCAAGTTATATTTCCATAAATTTTTAACATTATATTTTTTTAGGTATTCTTTTGGAATTAGCTTTTTAGGAATTTGTATTCCGCAAAAAGCATTATTTTCTATATCTTCAAAAGCTCTAGAAATGAGTCCATACATACTAGTGTCTTCATCTTCTAGTTTATGAAATGCATTTTTTATTTTTTCACTGACAAACTGGATCTTACTTCTCATTTTTTCGCCACATAAGATGTGTTTTTTTCAACAACTTTTCAACATCTTTGGGATAATAAATCCATCCTATCTTCCCTTCAGAATCTACAGAAACCTTTCCAGATACTATCAGATAATCCAATATCAAGGAGAAAGTCTGATACATTACTCCCTTAGGAAGAGCACTCCAAAGCTGTTTTTTCCTGAACTCTCCGTCATGTTCTTTTATGAATTCCTCTACAAAAAGCACAGTATCCAGTCTAGGAAACCTTGCCGAAGGATTTTCTTTCCTTAACATGCTAAATGTCATGGTTATATCAATTGATATACCTTTATAAATTTTTGGATTTTCTTATTTAGTTTAGGCTGTTTCAGCCCACAACTACTAAAAGCCTCAATTTGAATTTTCTTTATAAGAAGATTCTATAATATGTTATGTCCACACAATTCTTTTTCAGAAAACCATTCGTTGTTTGTTGAGTTTTTTTATGATAAATCTTTTATACTTATATTTCCTTGTCTGTTCATGAAGGAGTATTCTCTTTTATTTGATAAAGAATTTGTTAAAGCATACAGAAAACTGGACAAATCGCTTCAGATAGAGGGAGACAAAAAACTTAAAAGATTAAAAATAAATCCAAGAGAGATTGGGAAACCTTTAAGATTTTTTCCAAATTTATATGAATTGCATTTGAGGATGTACAGAATTTATTATGTGGTTGAGGAAGCAGAGATAAAGGTTCTCCTTCTGTCTATTTTGCACAAAGATGAGCAGGATAGATTTCTAAGAAGTCTAACAAAGGAAAGGATAAAGAGAATTATCGAAGAGAATTTCTAAAGAATTCTTGTTCTGAAATGTAATTTCCAGAATTGATTCTATTTAATGCTTCAGACAAATTTCTAATTAGTTTCCTGTTCATCAAAACAGCCAAGGCTCTCTTTAGCTCTTGGTTCTCTTCTCTTAGATTCTTCATTGCAGTATCCATATTTATCCTAAATGCCCAAAGTTTTTAAACTTTTACCCTGTTTTTAGGTTTCTTCGGCGACTGTTTCAGCCCACAACTACTAAAAGCCTCAATTTGAATTTTATGTCTGGAAGAATCAGGAAAACCATTCGTTGCTTGTTGAGTTTTTTATCTCATTCTAACTAAACTCTTCAATACCCACCCATAATATGTTCCCTGATATCTGCTATCTGAAACAATTATCTTAACCCAATCGCCCTGTTCTTCTTCAATTAAAACTCGTACGCCCCCATTACAAAAATTGTCTGATTCAGGCAGCACATAATTAGATGCAAAATTTCCATTATCTGTTGGTTCTGTAAATAAAGGAACGGGTCCATTATCAATGCAAGTTCCATCGTCTTCTACTAAACTTAGATATCCTACTATTAAATTTTCAGAATTATTTGAAGAGGTTGCTTCTTTAGATAAAAATGGACTAGCAACAATACCAAGAATTATCAAACCAATGATGGCAGTTAAAATTGGATGTTTCTTTATCCAAGCATTCATACATTTTATAATTTCTCAAGCTATTTATATGTTGCTTTCATTCGTGCTTATCAGTTGTTTTGTTTTTCCAAATCTAATCTTTTAAAAAATTCCTCTTCATTTCTTTCAATCATTTCCATCTCTTTCTCTATGTCTTCCTTAGCTTTGCTTTTACAATCAGCACAGGAATCAAAAAAAAGAGGATTGTAATATTTCTTTTTACAATATTCACACAAGCGTAAACCTCTCTCTTCAATAAAATGACATTTTTTACATATAGTAGTTACTTTTGCTTCCTCATTGAAATATTCCTTTTTTGCTTTTTCCATTGCTTTCTCCAATCTCTCATAGTATCCTACTTCCTTTTTTGCTTTTTCCAAAGAGTCCCTGAAAGGAACTTCGTGATGAATTCCTAATTTTTCCTCACTGCCACATCTTTCGCATCTATCTTTAATTTTTCTCTCTTTAAATTGCTTGAATTCTTTAGTTCTCCAAATGTTTTTCATTTTTTCCTTTTATTCTAAACTATCTGTGCTTGTCTTAATTGTTTTTCTATTTAAAATATTCTGTAATTAAATCGAATATCATCTGTGGATTTTTATTATCTAATTCAGTTTTATTACTAATATGATAAAGTGAATGGGTTTTGTCATTGGCATCGTCTTTAAATTGCTCAGATAACTGAAGAATTCTTAACACTAGTTTTTTTTCTTGGGGGTCAAAAGCAGAGGCCTTATTTCTCAAATTTTTAATTAGGATAGATAAATCATGGGTTCGCCCCTCTGCTAAATCCAAGTATAATTCTTTTTCCTGTTTGGTATTATTTGGGAATTTCTTTTTTATCATTTCTGTAATTAAATTTTCTATAACTTTTCTTATCAAAATAAATGAGGCAGTATAACAATTATGTGTATAACACCTGTTTATTTCATCTAAATGTGCCCTTAAAAATTTGTTCTGGGTTGTATATGTCACAAACTCTATTATTTTCTTCTTTTGTGGGCTTTTATTTTCTTTTCTTAGAATTTTTACGGGTTTTTCAAGTTCAATATTTGGGAGAGTATTTCTATCTTCTGTTTTTAATTTTTGGGCGACTGAAAAACCTCTAATTTGAGCAAAAAGTTGAGCTGCCGCATTTTGAGTCGTTCTTGGAAATTTGGTGTTTTTTAAAGTTGAAATAGCATTTCTAATAGCTTGCTCACCCATTCCTGTTTTTTTCTTTATTATCTTCAATATCTCAGGATTAAGTCGACTCATTTTTCTCCTTAGAAATCATGTCTATCAATTCCAGTAATCCTCTCTAGTTCTCTTTTACCAAAGGGACCCTTATAGCCCGCCAATATTTTTTTCTGTTCACTTTTATGTTTTCCACTTAAAGAGGTAATCAATATAAGTAAGTCAATCTTCTCGCTTATCTCTTCTAAAATTTCTTTTTCGGTTTTCTGTTTACTCATTTTTTATTTGGGGGTAAATCCAGTTAGAATCTTTGCTATCCTGGCTTGGCCAACGCCTAGGCATTTCCCTATCTCTCCTTGTTTGGCTCCCGATTTGTAGGCTATTAAGATAAGAAGAGTTTTAATTTCTTCTAGTAGCTTTTTTTCGCCTTTTCCTTTCATTTTCTTTTCCATCCCCTCGTATCCCGAACATTTTTTATATTAACTATTGGTCCTATTTCATAAGAAGAAAGGCCTAATTTCTTAAGAGTATAAATCTTGTCATCTTTATTGTGGATACTCTGGATACTAAGCAATGCTATAATCTTATCTAACTTCTCTTTCAAGATTTCAAACTGCTTATGCTCCATTTTTCTTTTTGTATTTTTTATTGCCTCTTTCAATTTTTCCAGAGAAACATCTTCATGAATCCTCATGATGCCAACATATTCTTTGTCTTCTCCTAAAAAAAATCCCGTAAGCTTGCATGCCCTGTTCAGTGCTATTGGAAGAACCCCTGTTACTTTGGGGTCAAGTGTACCAAAATGGCTTGTTTTTCGCAATCCTA
>ASMP01000003.1 GCA_000405225.1 Nanoarchaeota archaeon SCGC AAA011-D5
CTTCTCGCTTATCTCTTCTAAAATTTCTTTTTCGGTTTTCTGTTTACTCATTTTTTATTTGGGGGTAAATCCAGTTAGAATCTTTGCTATCCTGGCTTGGCCAACGCCTAGGCATTTCCCTATCTCTCCTTGTTTGGCTCCCGATTTGTAGGCTATTAAGATAAGAAGAGTTTTAATTTCTTCTAGTAGCTTTTTTTCGCCTTTTCCTTTCATTTTCTTTTCCATCCCCTCGTATCCCGAACATTTTTTATATTAACTATTGGTCCTATTTCATAAGAAGAAAGGCCTAATTTCTTAAGAGTATAAATCTTGTCATCTTTATTGTGGATACTCTGGATACTAAGCAATGCTATAATCTTATCTAACTTCTCTTTCAAGATTTCAAACTGCTTATGCTCCATTTTTCTTTTTGTATTTTTTAGTTGCCAACATCTGGCTGAGTCTTCCTTGGCTAACCCCCAGGGCCTTTGCTATAAGGTCGCCTTTTACTCCTGCTTTCTGAAGACTTAAGACAAGAAGATTTTTTATTGTCTTTATCTCTTCCAATAGTTTATCGGATTGTTTTTCGTTCATTTTGGGTACTTTAAAACTAAAAGTGCCCTCCTTTATAAACATTTCTATCTTCGGGGAAAACGAAATTTTTTCCTTTTTGGAATTTAGCACCCCCAAAACATCCTTATATTTTTCTATTCAAAATATCTTGTTTCTCTCCAAGAATGCCATTCCTCCGAATGATTATCTTTTAGGGGGTCATAACAAGGTGGAGAAGTAATTGCCTCATTCAAAGAAAAAACAAATCTTATTCTTATAATCTCACCTTTTTTATTCCTTATTTCTTGGACTTCTTTTTTTAGATATCCTTTTAACACAAGGATTGCCAATGCTTTTCTTTGTAAGGAGCCATCTGTTAGCCTTTTTTCTGGGTCAAGTTTTTCTAGAATGTCTCTTGTTGTGAATTTTTGAAGATTATTCTCTCTTATTGTGTTAAGAACCATCTGGCAATAATTTTTTGGGGATTCTTGAGATATCTTTTTTAGTCCTCTAACAGAGGTTTCTGCGTTGTTACATCCATTACACCATTTCTCTTTTTTTACAACATACGTTCTTGGAGAGCGTCTTTTCATATCCCTAAAAGTCATGTCTTCTCTTGTAATAGAATCTACAGCAGTTAAATCAGAAACATCAATTCCACTTTTCATTAGGTCTGATTCTAATTCCTCTTGTTTTTTCCACTTTAAGGTCATTTTAAATTTTTAAGAAGTCAATCAAGGAGGTTTTTACAACCCTGGTTAACCTCCTTTTTCTCTTTCTATAAAATGCTCCAACTTTTTAAAGATTGCTCCTGCTTCCCACCAAATTAAAATCCCCTACCTTAACAATTTCTCACGAAAAGCCTGACGAAGTCTGTTTTGAGATATCAATCGCGAGTGGAAAAGAGCCTCTCTTTCTCCCATCCCACAACTCTTAAAACACACAACAATAATCCTAATAAATGGTAGGGGTTTATCTTGAAGAGTTTAGAAAATGTTTAAAGGGATATGGGAATTTCTGTGGGGTAGAGATTTAGTCGTTTACAAATTAAGAAAATTTTTAAGAAAATTATATGAGGGTTATCCAGACCACTTTTTCTTTGGATATCAAAATATACATAACCTTCAAGCAGGAATGAACACTCTTGAAAATGATAGCATCGTTGAGCATGTTGCCACAAACCCTCAAGGAGTAAGGGGATATAGAATAAAAGTCGAGGGATTAAAACTTGTTGAGACTTGGAATACTGAAAGACTGACCCTATGGGGAATTATCCTTTCGTTAATAATTTTGCTTCTTACTATAGATGTATTATCCATAGCAGTTATTAACCTAATTAAATGAGTCCCGAAAGCGACATCCCCCACACTAAATTTAAAAATCCCACTTTCTTCTATCGGTTATGAAAACATTGAGAGCGCTTTCCATTGGGGCATTAGTCTGGGTATTAATTTTCATTGAAATCTTTATAACAATGATTGGACTGAAGCTTTCAGAAACAGCTGTATGGGTTGCACATTACTTTGTTCTTATTCCAATTGCAATCTTGTGTTCATGGCTTTATTACAAGAGCAAAGATAGTGTAAATGGATTTGTTCTCGGGATTGTTTTTCTGATTGTTGGAATTGTCCTGGACATGATAGTAACTGTTCCTTTATTCATAATCCCGCAGGGAGGAAACTATGGAACTTATTTTTCTAATATGTTTATGTTATCTGGATTTCTGGAATTAATAGTTTTAGTTGGGATTTATGATTTGCTGAGGAGGAAATAAAATGCCGAAAAGAAACAGAAACATGAGAATGAGCAAAGAAGAAATGAAAATGCACTGGCACGAGCACGGACATCGTTGCAGTCCCTGGTGCTGGCATCACAAAGGCGGAGCTGGCGGAGCATACTGCCTCGGATTTCTGGGAGCAGCAGTCTATTACCTGCAGACTTCAACTGGTTTCTGGAACGGAGTTCTTGGAATCCTTAAGGCGATTGTCTGGCCTGCGTTTTTAGTGCATAAGTTGCTGGGATTGTAAAAATCCCCTTAAAAAAATAAAACTATTTTGAAGGACAATAATTCTTTTAAAAGAAAACTGATTCTGCAGTAAATGGATGATGCCATAATAATTATCAAAATTCCGGACGATATCAAAAAAGGGTATCTCAAAGAAGGTTTTTACCAGCAAACAGATAATGGTGATGTATTTTATTTCTCTCTAGAAGGCAACAACTGGTATTTCCAGCTTTATGGAGATCGGAACAAGTTTTTGGTTATGCCAGAAACTCCAGTCATGTATGTAATGAGGGTCAGTGATCGTAAGATAAAACCAAGAAGACCTAGAAACGAAAGAAAATTTATAGAATCAAAGCTTGCTTCTATGGCAGAAAAGAAATCTTGAGAAGGCCATATTTAGTTTTTATTTCTTCTACCAACATCTTTAAAAACCCTCATTTCTACATATTTTCGTAATGTCAGGAATAGGGAGAATACGTTTCGGTTTGATTCGGTTTGAACGATTTCTAAGACAACAAACAATATTGATGTAAGGAGGATAATTTAAGGATGAAAGTTTACGTGGGAAATTTGTCTTTTAATATAGATGATGAGAAGCTCCGTGAAATCTTCAGCAAATTCGGAGATGTCGAGGAAGCCACAATCATCAAGGACAAGTATTCAGGCAGATCGAAAGGATTCGGTTTCGTTACTTTTTCAGATGACGCTGCTGCAAACAAGGCAATAAAGGAACTAAACGACAAAGAAGTTGATGGCAGGCAGCTGAAAGTTAATGAAGCAAGACCTATGGAAGAAAGACCACCAAGAAGAGAAGGCGGAAGAGGATTTGGCGGCGGTAGCGGAGGCAGAAGAGATTTCGGCGGACCCAGAAGAAGATTTTAATTTTCTTTTAGGAATCTAGGAATCCCAAAAATTTGTTTTTTTATTTATCTTTTTAACATATCTTTTTATAGTTAGAACTATGATCAATCTAAAATTTCTTCGGGGATAACGTCTTTTACTGGTTATATGATTGAATACGATAATTCTTAAAAAGAGTTATTTGCAGAGTTATACATGGCAGATTACGAAATCGGGCAAGAACTGCTTTATCGTGAAGGAAGAGATCTGGCTCTTAGGGTGAATGTTTTAAAAGATCTCTCCGACAAAAAAACAGAAGCCTACAGATTGGCAATTCAGCAAATTATAAAAGACGGCACGAGCAGATTTTCAAAAGAGATAAAAGAGGGTACAATTTTTACCTGCAGCAGAGAGAGAAATTCTCTTTTAGGCGGTTTATGGGAATTGACCGAGGTTTGACTGAGAGTTTATTAACTGAATAACGGAAAATTAAATCTTATTCTGGTTGTTATATAAACAAGAACTAAGAATGAAAGAAATTTAGAAAATAAATAAAAAGAAAAGAAAGACCGCCCAAGCGTGGTCGGCCTAAAGAAAAAAGAGGTGCGGATTTACTTCTTGGTCATAGCCCAGATTGACCACAAGGCAGACAGCCCTACCAAATCATAAACGATTGCGGTAAAGGTTCCTGTACCAAAAAGTGATTCCACCAGGTTGAAGTCGAAGAATCCTACGAGACCCCAATTAAGTCCTCCTATAACCAATAGGACATAACTAACCCAGTCGATGGCGCTCATTTTCATTTTTCCACCTCCTTTTACCTCTTTTAATTGAAATTGATATTGTTAATACTATTTCTTAGTATAAAAAGCTAACTAATTCGTAATTTGCGGCTAAACAATTTTAGACTTATTTCCAAAGCAAGCCTATTGCTACAAGAACTCCGCCGACTACAGGCAGATAGAAGCTCTGACCCCAGAAGCCACCTATAACAGATACTAGAGCCCCGAGCCAAGCAAGAACCGTTCCTCCAGATGCCATTTTTTACCTCCCTTTTCCAGTTTAATTAAAACCAGATGAAGAATATAGGAATTTGATATATAAAAATCTAACTGATTCCCAGAGAATCTGTTTTAAAGGTTGTTGTGCGGGACAAGAATCCTTAAATAATATTGGCCATTTTCACCAATATGAAGGAATCTGAAACCGGATTTATTCTTGTTGGCGGGAATATGTTTGGCTCCAAGACGAGCGAGATGATTCATTTATTGAGCCTTGAAGAAAGAATGGGAAGAAAAGCTCAGGCATTTATGGTTCCTTGGGACAACAGATATGGAGTTGGAAAAATAACAACCCATCATGGAACAGAATATCCCGCATTCCAAGTTGAAAATACTGCCAGACTTATCAAAATATTGCACCAAAATACAGAAGTCATAGGGATAGATGAAGTCCAGTTTTTTGATGACAAAATTATAGAATTTATCTTGGAAAACAAAGAAAAAAAACTGATAATTGCGACAGCGCTTCAAATGGATTTCAGGGGGAACCCTTTCCCGTTGAGAGGTGCAGGCGGCAAGGAATGTGATTCAGAAAAACATGTTGGGAATCTTATGCCTTTCGCAAAAATAATCCCAAGGTATCCGCAATGCACTTTCAAAGAAGAAGATAGGATATGCAGAGCTGAAGCAATTTACACCCAGAGGTTCAGGCCTGATGGAAGTCTTGCTCCTTACAAAGATCCTACGGTTGTTGTTGGCGGAAAAGACCAGTATGCGCCCAGATGTATCGGGCATTTTGTAAGACCTAAATGACTTGAAGATTTTATAGGGTGTTGATTTAGGTTTATAGGATGTCGGATTTGGCGCAGATGGAGTATGATTAGCAAACCTTTTAAACTCCGGAATCCCTGCCTTTTTGTAAGTCGGGAAGTCAACTTTCGGAATTCGGCTCTTAAATGGGCAGGTGTCGCAAAATAAAACATCGATATTGAATTCTGAGGAAGGTCCGGCCACCACAATAAGGTTGTCCCTTGAAAAAGGGATTCTCGCGAGGGAAAGCTCTGGAACAGAAACGACCCTATTAAGTTAGGCTGAAACGGCCATCTCAACCGGTGCAACCTTTGAAAGGGCTTAGTCGAATGTTGACACGTTCCGTCTGACCAAGAAACAGGGAACGACAGAAGCTGGCCTATTCCTGACTTACAAACATTTTTTAGTATTAATTTCCTGTAAGACAAATGAAAATAAAGAGAGATAAAAAGACTTTGACCACAATACTGATAATACTGACTGTCATTTTTCTCGGTTATATGCCCTATAAAAATTCTCCTGATAACTCAGAAAAAGTTTGCATTGCAGACAAGAAATGCTTTGATGCTGAAATAGCAGACACTGATGAAAAGAAAATTCTCGGACTGGGCAACAGGGATTTTCTCGAGGAAAGCGGGGGGATGCTTTTTCCTTATTTGGAAAAAGGCGTTCCGGGATTCTGGATGAAAGACATGAGATTTCCCATTGACCTTATATGGATAAATCATGAAATGAAGGTTTCAGGAATTGTAAAGGATTTTCAGCCATGTAAACCTGATGAAGTCTGCCCTGTTGTTTATCCCGATGAGGAGATAATCTATGTGCTTGAGATAAACTCAGGCCTGTCAAACAGGCATGGCCTTGGAAATGGAGATGTTATTTATTTCAGATAGTAAAAGATTTAAAAGCGAATTAATTCCCTCTATCTGAGGGCAGGTAGCTCAGTGGGAGAGCACATGACTGAAGCTCATGGCGTCGGGGGTTCGATTCCCTCTCTGCCCATGTTTGACCACGCTTGGGCAAATATTATCAAAAACATTTATAAAATAAGAATTATTTACCCTTATATAAAAGATGGCTGACAAAATAGACTTAGCTTCTGTGGCTTATGTCCTTGGAATCTTGAGCATAGTTTTTGCTTTCTTCAGTCCTCTTGCCGGTCTTGTACTTGGAATCGTTGGCCTGGTTCAGAGTAAAAGACAGAGGGTGGAAAAAGCCAAAAAACTAAACACAATAGGAATAATTCTAAGCGCGATATTCGTAATTGTTTCTGTTGTATTTTTGGTTTTTGCGAGAAGATTCGGGATAGATATCGCCGGAAGTTTTCCTAATTTTTAACATGGAAATGAAAAGTTCCAAGAGAGCGGCAATGGAAATGTCTGTCGGGACAATGGTCACGATAGTCCTCTTAATGATAGTTCTCGTTCTTGGAATTTTTTTCATACAGAGGATTTTCACAAGCGGGACAAATGCCATAGACACCATTGACAACCAGGTCCAGAGCGAAATCCAAAAACTATTTTCAAGGGAGGATGCAAAACTTGCATTTTATCCGACTTCGAGGGATGTCATAGTAAAAAGAGGGGATATTCCCAAGGGCTTTGCTTTTTCAGTTAGAAATAATGATGTTGAAAATGCGGAATTTACTTTCTCAACCACTGCGACAGATGCTTCGAAATGCGGAAGCACATTTACAGAAGAAGATGCTAACGAGATATTATTAGGCGGCTCTGGAACATTTAGCGTTGGCCCGGGAGATATATCTGAAGGAAGGATTGTCAAATTTGTGGTTCCGGAATCTGCGCCGTCATGCACAATTGCATATGATCTTGAGATAAAAAAAGGTTCTGTGACATATACGGGGATAAACTTCTTTTTGGCAATAAAGTAGGTTTTTAAATTACTCGTTCTTTTATTAGACATGCCCTTGAAATTATATAACACCTTATCCAGAAAAAAAGAGGTTTTCAAGCCAATTTCAAAAGTAAAAATTAATTTCTTTGTCTGCGGGCCTACTGTTTACGATTATTCGCACCTCGGACATGCAAAGACATATGTCCAGTTTGATATGATTGTCAAATATCTCAGGTTCAGAGAATATAAAGTAAATTATCTGCAGAACATAACAGATATAGATGACAAAATCATAAAAAGGGCGAACGAATCTGGGGAAAATTGGAAAAAGGTAAGCAAAGAATATGAAAAATTCTACAAAGAAGATATGAAAGCTCTTGGAATTGATTCTGTGAGAAGGTATGCGTCTGCGACAGACCATATAAAAGAAATAATCTCACAGGTCAGGCGGCTTATCAAAAAAGGATATGCTTACAAGATCTCTGATGGATGGTATTTTGATTTAAAAAAAGACAAGGATTACGGAAAACTTGCAGGAAGGACTTCTTTGGGCGCAGAAGATTCTGTTTCGAGGATTGATGAAAACAAGGGAAAGAGAAATCCAGGGGACTTCTGCTTATGGAAATTTTCAAAGCCAGGAGAGCCTGTATGGAAAGCAGAAATAGGAGATGGAAGGCCTGGCTGGCATATAGAAGACACAGCAATAACAGAAAAAGAATTCGGGCCGCAGTATGACATTCACGGAGGAGGAATTGACCTGATTTTTCCTCATCATGAAGCAGAAATTGCGCAGATGGAATCTATCTCTGGAAAAAAGCCGATGGTGAGATACTGGATGCACACAGATTTCCTAAAAATGAACAAGGAAAAAATGTCCAAGTCTTTAGGAAATTTCAAAACAATAAGAGATCTCCTCAAAAACCACAAAAAATCAACCATAAGATATCTCTTTGCTTCAACACACTACAGGAAGCCGATTGAATTTTCCGAGGAGGCTCTTGAAAATGCAAAAAACTCTGTAGAAAGGCTGAAAAATCTTGTTTCAGAGCTGAAAGATGACAAAAAAACCAACCAAAAGTATCTTGAAGAATTCCAGAAAGAAGTTGATGATGATGTCAATCTCCCAAACGGGCTTGCTGTCTTATGGACTCTGTTGAGAGACAAGGATGCAAAAGGTAAATTGAAAACTGTGGAAAAAATTGATAGGGTCTTCTGCTTTGACCTTTTGAAGAGAGAAAAAGAAGGAATTACAAAAGAGGTCAGAAAACTCGTTAATCAAAGAGAGAAACTCAGAAAGCAGAAAAACTTCTTGGAAGCAGACAATATCAGACATAAAATTAATAATCTCGGTTTTATTATTGAGGATACAGAAAAAGGGGTTGTTGTGAAGAGGAAATGAAAAAATATCACATTGGAAAATCTAAAATTCACGGTAGAGGAGTAATCTTAGATAGAGATGTCAAAAAAGACGAAATAATTTTTAGATTCACTGGTAAGAAAGTAAAAAATCCACCAGGTCCCTGGCATTACGGACCCCATTGGCTTCAGGTTGGATATTCAGAATGGATAATTTCCAAACCGGGCTCGCCTGGCAGGTATTTAAATCACTCTTGCAATCCCAATTCTGGAATCAGGGGAAAAAATACAATTGTGGCCATTAAACCGTTCAAAAAAGGAACCGAGGTTCTTATTGATTACGCAATGTCTGAAACATACCCAATTTGGCATATGGATTGTAATTGTTACAGTAAAAACTGCAGAAAGGTGATTAAACCATACCAAGATTTGTCTATTCAAATAAAAAAGAGGTATGCTCAGTATATATCAAAATATATCAAAGACATGAAGCTGCATCTTAGCTGGGGGGAATATTTAAACTTAAAAAGTTAAAAATGACAGGGGAAAAAATTGAGTGGTATCATGATTTCATAAACCTGAAATACAAGCCAAGGAAAACTGATTTAAAGGCTCTTTATTACTTCGAGCCTGCAAAAGGCATTACAAAAGAAGATGCCATAGGAAGGGTTGCTTCGGAAAGCAGCACTGGAACATGGACAACTCTGGCACTGATTCCAGCTAGAATGAAGAATCTCATGGCAACTGCCTATAAAGTAAATGGAAATTTTGTCTACATCGCTTATCCTCTGGAATTATGGGAAAAAGGGAATGCTCCCCAACTTTTAAGCGGAATTGCCGGAAATATTTTTGGGATGAAGGCTCTGGATAATTTGCGGTTGATTGACGTTTCCCTGCCTGAGGAATACATAAGAAGTTTCCAGGGGCCAAACCTCGGGATTCAGGGATTGAGAAAATATTTTAAGGTTTACCATAGACCTTTGACAGGTGCGGTTCCCAAGCCAAAACTCGGATTCAATGCAGAAGAGCATGCAAAAATAGGTTTCGAAACATGGCTCGGCGGTTTCGATCTTGTCAAAGACGATGAAAATCTCACAAGCCAGAGTTTCAATAATTTCTACAAAAGAGTTGATTTAATGACGAAAATGAGGGACCGGGCAGAAAAAGAAACAGGAGAAGTAAAAGATGCTTTAATTAACATAACAGCAGAAACAGAGGAAATGAAAAAAAGAGCAAAGCATCTCCATGACAAGGGCTGGAAATATGCCATGATTGATGTCGTTGTGGCTGGAACAGCAGCTGTTCAGACACTGAGAGAAACTCTTGGAGACCTGGGGATGGCAATTCATGCACACAGGGCAATGCATGCTTCATTTGACAGAAATTCAAGGCACGGAATGACTATGCAGTTTTTGGCAAAGATAATGAAGCTCGTTGGTGTGGATCAGATTCATTCTGGAACAGCAATAGGAAAACTGGTAGGAAGCAAAGAGGAAGTCTTGTCAATTGCAAACGTACTCAGAGAAAAAAACGTTAAGCCATATAAAAAAGTTTTGCTCGAACAAAACTGGCACGGTATTAAGCCGGCTTTTCCTGTTTCATCCGGAGGAATGCATCCTGGAATCATTCCTGAAGAAATTGATATCTATGGCAAAGATGTTGTCCTTCTTATCTCGGGCGGAATTCACGGGCACCCCAAAGGCCCGAGAGCAGGAGCAAGAGCGGCAATGCAGGCATTGGAAGCAACGCGAAAAAAGATTTCCCTTGAAGAGTTCTCAAAAACACACACGGAATTAAGGGAAGCCCTGGAAAAGTGGGGGAGACTTCATCCGAAATAAATAGAAATAAAATGGCAATAGAAAAAGCAAGAGAATCTACCGGGAAATTTAATGCAGAAGTAAAAAAATGAAGCTAAGATATAGAAAAGCTGTTTTTATACTTCCTTACGCTAAAACAAAAAAAGGAACAGAATATCTCCTTCTTAAGAGAAAACTCCACTGGAGAGGGTGGGAATTTGCGAAGGGCAAGATAGAAAAAGGCGAATCAAAAACACAGGCTGCAAAACGCGAGCTGAAAGAAGAAACAGGGCATAGGGCATTAAAAGGAAGAGTTAAGAAATTCAATTTTTCTGGCAGATACAAATACCACAAACTACTTCATGACAGACCCGGATTCGTAGGGCAGACTTTCTTATTATATGCAGCAGAAGTTAAAAAAGGAAAAGTTAGCCTTGACAGAAAAGAGCACAACGGCTACAAATGGGTGCCTTTTTCTACCACATTGAAAATGCTAAAATGGCCAAACCAGAAAAAATCTTTAAAGATGGTCAATAGCTTGTTAAAAGGCAAGGGAAAAGAAAAAAAATGAAATTCAGAGAATTTGTAACGAAATCAGGAGCCAAAATTATCTGGGGAAAAGATGCAGAGAGCAATGAAGAATTAATGGAGAAATTTAAGGGAAAACCAAACACCATAATTCATACAGTTGCTCCAGGAAGTCCTTTCTGTGTCATTGAGGCTAAAAATCCCAGCCAAGAAGATGTCAGTTTATCTGCATCTATTTGTTCAAGATACAGCCAAGATTGGAGAGATAATAAATCAGACGTTAAAGTCAATGTCTTCACAGGAAAAGATGTCTACAAAAAAGAGGACATGCCGACAGGAACTTTTGGAGTAAAAAAATCCAGAATAATAATAGTTAAAAAGAAGGATATTTTAAAATTATTAGGATGAAAAAATGATAAAAATTGGTGTTATAGGAACCCATGGAACGAGAAAGACTAGTTTGTGTTATAATCTTGCTGGAAGATTAAAAAGTATGGGAGTAAGTGGTGCAGGGGTTATGGGAGAGATTGCTAGAATACTTCCACCGTTTCCTGGTTTTAGGATAAATGAAGGAACAAACAGGGAATCTCAGCAATGGATTGTTTACACACAAATAAAAGAGGAATTAGAATTCTTAGCCAGAGGAGATGTGAATCCTTTGATTACAGACAGAACCGTATTTGATAATTATATGTATTATCTTCTCAGGTTTGGAAAAGACAATCCTGCCATCGATGCACTTGTAAACAACTGGACAAAAACCTATAATCTTTTGGTTAAAATGTCCATATTAAAGAATAATTCTTTGGTTGAAGATCCTGTAAGAGCTAAGGATGAAGAATTTAAATTAGCCATTGATAACTTGCTTGAAAGAGAACTCGAGGAAAGAGAAATTCCTTTTGAAAGATATAGTACAGAAGAGAGCTTAATCGAAAAAATAAAATTGTTTTTTCCAGATAAGAAATGACTCAAAGCCATATGCACTTGGGAAAAAACGGAATAACAGAAAATTTTATTGAAAGCCTTAAAAATCATTTCAAAAATCACGAAAACGTAAAAATTTCTGTCTTGAAAAGTGCTGGCCATGATAAAGAAAAGGTTAGAAAGTATAATGAAGAGATTCTTGAAAAACTTGGAAGGAAATACACGGCCAAAAAAGTTGGATTCACGATATCTCTGAAAAAATGGAAAAGGAATGTTAGGTAATTTATTATGATAAGAGAAATGACTAAAAGAGATTTAGATAAGGCAGGGAATTTATACAAAGATGCGAATAAATTTACAAACAAAAAGAATATCCTAAATTGGACGGAAAAAGATTTAGACAATTTCCCTAGATATCATCTAGTTTTTGAAGAAAGGCATAGAATTCTTGGAGCTATTTCTGGGATAATATTGAAGAAAAAGGTTGTAAGTATAGAAGATATTGCAATTCATAAATCTTACAGGGGAAAAAGAATTGGAAGTGAACTAATAAGATATTTAATAAATAGATTTAAGAAAGATGGAGTAAAAAGAGTAAAGTTGTGGGTTCATTGGACTGATGCACGGGCTATTCCATTTTATTACAAACATAGTTTTAGAATTATAAGATTTCAGAGAACTAAAAATATAAAAGGTGTTCCAGATGGAGAGGACATTCTCATTTTAGAAAGAAGATTGTCCCAATAACTTTATAAATCACGTTTCTCATGACATTCTAGGTAAATGACTTTTTGTCATCTATTGCCGCAAGGCAAGCCTGAATAATATGGAAAAAAATCCAGTTTATGAGATGGATTCTCAGAATTACAATTTAAAATTAGCCGAGGCCTTAAAAAAAATTCCGGAATTTAAACATCCGGAATGGGTGAAATATGTGAAGTCAAGTCCCTCAAAAGAGAGGCCCGTAGAAGATACTGACTTTTGGTACAAGAGAGCTGCAAGCATTTTGAGGCAGATTTACAGAAATAAAACCATCGGAGTTAATAGGCTAAGGACAAAATACGGAAGCAAGCAAAACAGGGGATTCAAGCCTGAGAGATTCAAAAGAGCTGGGGGAAAAATAATAAGAACAATTCTGCAACAGTCAGACAGGGCAGGGTTTACAGAGATAGGAAAAAAAATCAAAGGAGTGGGGGAAATAAAATCAGGGAGGAAATTAACTGAAAAGGGGAGAAAATTTCTTGAGAGCATAAAATGGGAATAAAAAATCCTGAGAAAAAAGCCAGGCTTGCAAAGAAAGGAAGACAGACAAAATGGGCGCCTGTGTGGACTGTCCTTAAAAAATATGGGAAAGGAAAAAGAGTCCATCCTTCTGCAATGACCAGGTATAGGAGATCTTGGAGAAGAACGAAATTGCATATTAAACCAAGGAGACAGAAAAAGTCTCATTTCGGATAAGAACATAAAATGGCTGAAGAAACAAAAAAACCAGAAACCAAGACAGGAGAAAAAGAAACTTCTTCCAAGCTTGGCCAGAAAAAGGAAAGAGAATTTATAATTCCTCTCAGAAGAAAATTCATAAAAACGGCGGAATACAGAAGAGCCCCGAAATCCATAAGGGCAATAAAAGAATTTTTGGTAAGACACATGAAACTTTATGACAGGGATTTAAAAAAGATTAAGATTGACAAATATCTAAACGAGTTTATCTGGAGAAGAGGAATAAAAAATCCCCCTTCAAAAATAAAGGTGAAGGCTGTTGCTGATGGAGAATTTATAAGGGCCGAGCTTGCTGAATTGACTGAAAAACTAAGATTTAAAAAAGAAAAGCTTGAAAAGAGGGATAAAATGGCTGCTGCAGTTGCTCCAAAGGTGACTTCTGCAGTTGTTCCAAAGGAAAAGGTGCCCGAGATGCCTGCGGAAGTTCCTGAAAAAACCGAGACGCACCCAGGAGGGGCCAAGTCAGAGGAAGAAAAAGCGGAGGAGAAAGAAAAAAAGGCCGCTGTGGTCGAGGCTGGGCAAAAACTAGAAAAGGATGCTGCAAAGAAGATGAAACAGGAGACAAAGATTTCAAAGCAGCCGAAAAGACAGAGGAGGATGGCCTTGCAAAAGTAATTTTCCTATAAAAAACTCAATTATTCTTTAATTAGTCCATCCTGCTGGATTCTGCTGGTAATATTTTGCGTATTTTTTATTAAGAGTTTAAAACTCAAAAAAACATATTTATAAACTTTTGCGACTACGAATAAAAATAAACTTTTGCGACTACGAATAAATTTTTTTAACAACAAAGATGGTCAACATAGAGAAAATAAAAGAGAAAAAATCCATCAAGGAACTCTTGGAATTCGGAATTATAAACATAGACAAGCCATCAGGACCTACAAGTTTTGATGTCTCTGATTTTGTCAGAAAAAGCCTAGGATTGCGAAAAACAAGCCATTTTGGTACACTTGACCCCAAAGTAACAGGGGTTCTTCCAATAGCACTGAACAGGGCATGCAAGCTTACGGGATTTTTTTTAGGAGAAGACAAAGAATATGTTGGCATCATGAGGATTCATGAAGATGTTTCTCTGGAAAAATTGAAAGAGGCAATAAAAAATTTTACAGGAAAAATAAAACAGCTACCACCTGTTAAATCAAGGGTAAAAAGGCAGGAAAGGGAAAGAGAAGTCAAGAGTTTTGAAATTCTGGAAAAAGTTGAAAAAGATATTTTATTCAGGGCAGAGGTCCAGGGAGGAACATACATAAGAAAGCTGATTCATGACCTGGGGGTTGCACTCGGCGTAGGAGCACACATGCTTGAATTAAGAAGAACAAGAGCAGGTATCTTTAAAGAAGACGATGAAAAATATCCAAGCATAACCATATATGAGCTTGAAAAAGCCATGAAAGATGAAGAAGAGCTAAGAAAAAGTATAATTCCGGGAGAAGTGATAAGCCAGATTTATCCCGTTGTTCAGATAAGGGAGGAATCTGCAGAGAGGATTTTAAGAGGACAGCCTATTTATGAAAAGAATTTGGCTGAGAAATATAATTTTAATGCAGACAATAAAATAAGCGTATTCTCTGGCGATAAGTTTATAGGTATATTTAAAGTTGTTTCAGAAGATAAAATCTTTGCAAAACCAGAGTTTGTTTTGCAGCCGATTTCTTAATTCAGAAGTCTTCTCAAATGATATTTAATAACATCTTTGATAGGTGCTGGCTGCCAGGAGTATCTTCCTCGAGAATCTCTTGAGAAAATGTATGTTTCTCTATTTCCTATATAAAGAAATCTTTTTTTAACCATCCTGTCTGCTTCTTCTTGACATAAAGTTCTTAATGATTCTTCCTGGATATTCCTTTCTGTTAAGATTTGTTCAATTGTTTTTTTAGTTCCTCTTGGCTTAAATTCCAAAGTTATCAAGACTGATTCTCGTGCCAAATCTCTACTTGTTGCATTAACTCCAAAGCCCATAGAAAATTTTATTCTTAAACATATTTAAATATTTAGGTGTTTAAGTGAATATTCATGAGAACCTTTGTGTATTTTTCCTCAACTGCAAAAACATCCGGAAATTTTCCTGTTGATAGGTTAATGGATGCCGGAAGGATGGACATCGCCATGCATGTGATAATAAACGCCTTTTTCATTTCCCATTCCCTGAGGGATGACACTGTTCTTCACCTGGTTTTCTACGGGGCTCCAGATCCTCCAAAACACATCGAGATTCATGTAAATCAGGAAACCGGTTTGAGCAAGAAAGACGTGGCTGGTTTGATAAAGAAGATTCTTTATAAGTACAAGCCAGACAAGAAAACAGAGGTTGTTCCAGGATGTTTTATTGAAAAGAAGAGCTTTCTTAATGTCATCAATGAACTGGCTGATGAAGGGAAGGAAATTTTTATCATGGATGAAAGTGGTGATTCTATAAGGAAGACCAAAATTTCAGAAAATGGTGTTTTTGTGATTGGTGATCAAGAGGGGTTTCCAAAAAAGGAATTAAAGAGGCTGAAAAAGAAGTTTAAGCTTGTTTCTGTTGGTCCCAAAGTTTATTTTGCAAGCCAGGTAGTTACAATCCTGAACAACGAAATGGATTTAAGAGGGTTTTGATTTTTGTTCTAAGAGATATTCTATGTCCTCTATTTTAATGCCTAAATCATACAAAAAAGAGATTTCGTCTTTAAGATTGTCCGGATTATTCTCAAGACTTAGAAATTTTTTCTTCAACATCTTTTTGTTCCCCTTAGAAAAGGGAAGGAGCATGAACTCCCTTCCCGCGTTTCTTAAAAACGCGGAGGGGGAGGTGAAAAGAGAGGCTGAAATTCTTAAGAAATTAAGGAAATCGCCTTATAAATCAATTGTGGAAAGTTTATAGAGAAACGACGTATATACTATTTTTCCACAAGCTTTTTAAATGAACCCCTTTTTAAAGGTCGATGGTAAAAATAGTCCCCACACCAGACTGGTTTATAGGCAAAGACGTGGTAATTGAGTTTTTCAGCCTTATTATCCTGATAATATTCACCATCATTGCTTACAGATATTACAAACTGAACAGGAACAGAAACATTCTCTATCTCGGTTCTGGCTTCGGATTAATCGCGATAGCACAGCTTGCAACCATCCTTACAAAGTTGGTTCTGTATTATGATATAGGTCCGAGCGAGCAGATAGGACAGGCAATAATAACGAGCCAGATATTGAAATCCGTGGATTTCTTTTATTATGCCGGGTTTTTCTTTCACAGATTTCTTACCCTCTTGGGATTGTATGTAATCTATAGGCTTCCAAGAGATAGAAAATCCATTGGAGATTATTTAATTGTCCTGTACTTTGTCCTTATATCTTCATTGTTAAGCAGAGAAATTTTCTACATTTTTCATCTGACTGCATTGTTCATCCTCATCCTCATAGCTGAAAAATATTTACTTGTTTATAATAAAAACAGATTCTTTAACACGAAGATTTTGATGGTCGCATTTGGCCTTCTTGCCCTGAGCCAGTTCGTCTTTATCCTTTCTGACATAGGTGTTTTATTCGTCCTTGGGAATGTGCTAGAATTAATAAGCTATGCCATCTTTTTGGCATTAATTATCAGGATTTGGAAATATGGAAAGGAAAAGAAGCCGTATGGAAATAATATCAGATATGCTGGCGATAGTTCAGGGAAAGGGCGGAAGCATTAAACCCACTCATCTGATGTATAAAGCTAATTTGTCGCACAGCCAGATGAAATCCTATCTCGATGAACTTATTGGAAAAAACCTCATAAAAAAAGAGGAAACAGATAAAGGCAGGAGGATAGCAATAACGAAATCGGGAAAAGACATTCTCTCCCAATACAGCAGGTTAAGGGAGTTTGAAAAAACCTTTGGTCTTTAAAATCGTCCAGGCTTGGCCTATTTAGAGAAGACATTCGGGCTTTGAGCAGATAAAACTTAATAAATCCCTTTTTCCTTTTTCTGCCATGAAGAAATCAGTCAGAGTTTACATTGAAGGGACTGTCCAGGGAATCTTTTACAGGGCATTTGTAAAGGAAAATGCAGAAAGGCACAATGTAAAGGGCTTTGTCCGCAATCTTGAAAATGGCCGAGTTGAAATTTTTTTGGAAGGAAATAATGACGATGTTGACAAGATGATAGAACTCTGCCGCACAGGGCCGAAGCATTCTAAAATAAAAAACGTTGAAGTAAAAGACGAAAAATTCCAGGATTTCAAGACTTTCAAAATATTACATATTTAAGTTAAAATGGGACGTGAAGAAGAAATCATAAAAGAGAGGGAAAGAAAAATACAGGAGCTGAAAAAGGCAGGAATAAATCCCTATGCCTACAAGTTCGAGAAAAAAGATCTTGTAAAAGACTGTCTAAGTGCAAAGATAGGTGCAGCTGTAAAAACAGCAGGAAGAGTGATGAGCAGGAGAGAAATAGGAAAGATAACCTTCTCTGACCTGATGGATTTCACAGGAAGAATCCAGCTGGTTCTTCAGGCAGGAAAAACAGGAAAGAAAGATTTCGAATTTTTCAGCAGGTATATCGACGTCGGAGACATAATAGGTGTTGAGGGAAAAATCATTAAGACAAAAACAGGGCAGCAATCTATACTTGTAAAAAATCTGAAACTGCTGACAAAGTCCATTCTTCCATTGCCGGACAAATGGCACGGCTTGCAGGACAAGGAAGAAAGATACAGAAAAAGATACCTGGATTTGATAATGAATCCTGAAATAAGGAAAATTTTTGATATCAAAAGAAAAATCTTTGATTCAATAAGGGAGTTCATGAAATCAAAGGATTTTGTGGAAGTGGAAACGCCGATTTTACAGCCAGTTTACGGAGGCACAAACGCCAGGCCTTTTTCTTCAGAACTGAATGCTTTGAAAATGAAGGTATATATGAGAATTTCCAATGAGATGTACCTGAAAAGGCTCATTGTCGGAGGGTATGAAAGAATCTTCGAGTTTTCCACTGATTTCAGGAATGAAGGCATTGACAGATATCACAATCCAGAATTCACACAGGTTGAGACTATGTGGGCTTATGCAGATTACAAGAATAACATGAAATTTGCAGAGGATATGATTTCCTATGTTGTAAAAAAAGTGCATGGGAAAACAAAGGTAAATATTCAGGGCAAGGAATTAGACTTCAAAACACCATGGAAAAAAATAAGTTTTCTCAATGCCATAAAGAAAGAAACAGGCATGGATTTTTCAAAAATTAAAAATATCAACGAAGCTAAAAATGCTGCAAAGAAGTTAATGATAGATACTCCAAAATGTGATACTATTGGAGAGGTCATGATAGCTGTTTTTGAGGGGAAAGTTCAGGAAAAGATTATGCATCCAACTCTTGTCTATGATTATCCTATAGAAGCTGCAGGGCTTGCAAAGGCACTTGAAAAAAATCCCGGATTTGCCACTTCTTTTGAGATAATAATTAATGGAATGGAACTCGGACTTTCTTATTGTGAGCAGAACGACCCACATGCACTTGAAAAATACTGGAAGTTTGCAGAAGAAAAATTCAAAAGAGGGGATTTGGAAGCTCAGCCAACAGACCCTGATTTCATCAATGCGTTAAAAATAGGCATGCCTCCCACCTCTGGCCTCGGTGTAGGAATAGACAGGCTTGCAATACTTTTGACAGATTCTCCTTCTATAAAAGACGTCATTCTCTTCCCTTTCATGAAGCCCGAGGGATAAAATGAATTCTCTTCCAATAACGAGGCAGCAAGCCTGGGAGCTTGTGAAAAAATACAACACCCATGAGCCCGGATTTGATTCACTACCTTGAATCAGAGGCTGTAATGAGGGAATTAGCAAGACATTTGGGCGAAGATATTGAGTACTGGGGAATGCTCGGGCTTTTGCATGACTTAGACTGGGGAATCACAAAAGACAATGTTGAAACACATTTGACAAAAGTTCCTGAAATTTTAATGGAGTCCGGTTTCAGTGAAGAGTTTATTGAGGCTCTGATTTCTCATGGCTATGGATTTGGAGAACTGCCTCATTTGGCACACAAAGCCAGGACAGAAAAAATCCATTATGCTCTCGCAGCTTCTGAAACAATCACCGGTTTGATACATTCTTATGCACTTATGCGCGGAAAAAGAATTTCCGACATGGAACCAAACGGACTGCTGAAAAAATTCAAGGACAAAACTTTTGCGGCAAAAGTCGAAAGGGAAATCATAAGAGAATGCGAAAAACTTGGTCTGAGTTTGGAGGAATTTTTCAGGATCGCCATAGAAGGGATTAAAAAGATAAAAGATGAAGTAGGGTTGAGCTGATGTATCACCGGCAGGGAGTTTATAAATTTTAAATAGTTCTTATAACTCTTTTTAAAATGGAAAGAATAAAGAAAGAGAATAAAGAAAAAATTATGGAAATGATTAAAAAAGCTGGAAGTGAAGAATATGAAACTAGTTGGAATAAAGAGGGAATTCCTGTTTCCAAGAAAAAAACTGAAATTAAAAGGGGTCGAAAATCTAGGGCTCGGGGAGCAAGATTTGAATTAATTGTTAGAGAGGATTTAGAGAGTAAAGGATGGATTGTAGCAAAATGGACTAATAACGTAGAATTTGAAAAAGGTGAAAATGAGGCAAAATTATAGACACTCAGAAGAAACTAAGAGAAAAATAGCAGAATCTAAGAGAGGTATAAAGCCAAGTGAAGAGGCCAGATTGAAGATGTTTATATCAGCAAAGAATAGCATCAACAGAGGAAGATTTGTAAAGGGGCAAAAACCATGGAATAATGGATTAAAGGGCGTTCAAGCAAAAGAAAAACATCCGTCTTGGGGTAGAAAGCAATCAAACGAAGAGGTAGAAAAAAGGATTAAAAAAATTTTAGAGAGGGGGCTATTAAAGGGTAAAAATCACCCAAATTGGAAAGGTGGTATAACTCCTATTTATTTAAAGATTAGAAATTCTGAAGAATATAAATCTTGGAGGAAAAAAATATTTGAGAGAGATAAATATACTTGTGTTTTATGCGGTCACAGAGGAAGAGGTTTAGTTGCTGATCATAAAAAACCATTCGCATTATTTCCTGAATTAAGATTTTCTATTGAAAATGGAAGGACTCTTTGTGATTCCTGTCATAAAAAAACAGACACGTTTGCTGGGAGGACAACTTATGGTGAGAAATGGAAAATTAGTCAAGTGTAGACCGAAATTTAATCCCTTTACTAAAAGTTTAATGATGAATGCTGCAGGATTTCCAGACTTCATAGCATTTAAAGCAAAAGGGGGAGGGCATCAGGTAATAGGGGTGGAAGTTAAAATTAGTGGTCTCCTTTCAAGAGAAGAAAAAGAAAAATGTGTGTGGTTATTAGATAAAGGGATATTTTCCTCTGTTTGGATAGCAAAACAGGGAAAAAAACGAGGAGAGATAGAATATGTTGATTTCAAAGATAAGTATGGAGTATAATAAATCTTAAAATTGACAAATAATTCTGTTAATCATGAGAAGTTCACGTGCATTATTATTATTAACATTATTTCTCTTTTCAATGTCATTCCTGTCAACAATATCTGCTCTGTGTGAAGAGGGCCAGATTGATATAAATGCTGCATCTTTGGAAGAACTTGACCAGATAACTCATGTTGGTCCTGCAATAGGACAGAGGATAATAGACAACAGGCCATTCGCTTCTGTCGATGAACTTGTAGACATTAGTGGGATTAGCGAGGGTTATGTTGTAGATATAAAATCCCAGGGCCTTGCCTGTGTTTCCGAGGAAGAAACTCGCCCAGGCGCGGTCGAGTTAGAGGAAAATAAAAGGAATGATACCAACTTGGATGAGGAAGCAAATGTTAACTCAAGTTTAAGTTCAGAACCTTTTAGAAATCCATCATCAAAAAATATCGAATTAAAAGCAATAGATTTAAATTCAAAAGCTATAAAAAGCGATGTGGATTCCCAAGTTTCAGACAAGAGAAATTATGCTATTTATGGCTTGCTTGGATTCGGAGTTTTGCTCGGTCTCTTGTTTTTGATTAAAAATTTTATAAGGGGAGACAGGCACAAAAATGAGTTCTCATGATGATTCTGAAGAAAAAAGGATAAGGGCGATGCTCATATTGGATATCATAGGAAGGCCTCCACAGCATCTTGTGGAAAGTCTGGAAAAGATAATAGAAGAAATGGGAAAAGAGAAAGGCGTGGTTATCAGGTCAAAAGAGATAAAAGAGCCCACTGTCATGAAAGACAACAAGGAATTTTACACCACCTTCTCTGAGATTGAAGTCGAAGTAGAAGACATTCTTTACCTGGCTGTTCTGATGTTCAAGTACATGCCTGCGCATATAGAGGTGGTTTCTCCTGAAACAATTCCCCTCTCTAACAACGGATGGAGCGATATCCTGAGCGAACTTGTAAGAAGGCTGCATTCTTATGACGAGGTTGCCAGAATTCTCCAAATTGAAAAGCAGGAGCTTCTCAAAAAAATTCGGGAGCTTACTGTGGAAAAGAAAAATAATAAGAAAACCATTAACAAATTACCTGAGAAAAAAACTTCCGAGGAGAAAGAGAATTAAGCTGTTTTTATATTTTTCTCTATAAGTTCAGAATATAATCTTCCAAGAATATACCTTTCCCTCAAAGATTCAATTATAGCTGCTCTTGCTTCATTTCCATCATAATCGGCATATTGCCCTAATGCTCTTTCTAATGTTTCTGGGCTATTATGAGCTAAATAACTTAGAAATTCCCATTCGGGAGTTTGAAATCTTTTAAGTCTTTGTTTTAAATATTCATCGCCAGGAATAGTTGGGATTCTTCTTTTTTCTTCTTCTACTCTCTTACTTATTTCTTCTTTACTTAAACCGAGAATGTCTTCAATTCCCATCAAAATTTGTGACAAAAGACATTTATAAAAATTTAGGAGTTTGAATAGATATATCTAATTTTTTAAAAAGCTTTTCTTTTTTCAACCCTTTTATATCTTCTTTTATAAAACCAGTAGAGAAAAACAAAAGCCAGAACCAGCAAGCCTCCGCCTATCCATTTTCCTGTTGAACTTCCTCCTTTTTCAGAGCATTCTGCTGGAGCAAGGCAGCAAACCCCGTCTTTAGCATAGGCAGATTCCCCTGTGCATTCCTGACTTTCAACACAGATTGTTCCTCCGAGTTCTTCACAGGTTGTTACAATAACGGCATCTTCCTCTCCCTCTGGCGGAATGAAATCTTTGACGAGATCCAGAACAAGGGTCAGGGAAGCAGACAGATTCCCGGCGTATGCTGTTATTTTTCCCTCAAGTATCGCCTCCTCTTCTCCAGAAGTTATTTGTATCTCAATTTTTTCAGTAGAATTTGGACCAAGTTCATCTATATTCTCTGGAGATACGAGCACATAAGGTTCAAGCAGAGGAGAAACATCAAAGAAGATGTTTTCTATGGCTTCATCTCCGGTATTTGTAATATATAAAATCCTTTTTGAATCAGAGCCTGTGGCCATGGAAACTTCAACTACAGATGGCTGAAATTCAAAATCTGTCTTTCCCCTAGATGTCTTATTTGTGTCAAGATAAACAGGAAGAATATAATAAAAACCATCTGAAGAAAACTCCACATTGACTATTCCTTTTTCAGAGTCTTCTGCAAATTTGAAGAACAAATTCTTTTTTTCTCCGGATTTTAACTCCAGAAAATCCTGCGAGATTATCCATGGAGAATCCTCCCTTATTTCTATGTTTATCTTCCTGTCCTGCAGGTTTTGAAGTTCAAGGGAAAAATCGTCATTTGTGGAAACAACGCCAGGGTTTACCGAAAAAACAGCTGTTTCATTGGAAATTGTAAAATTCAAGATTATGTCATCATCAACAACTTCTGTCGCTCTCATATACCTGACTCCCTCTATTGACAAGGAATAATCTCCTTCTGTTTTTCCTGTCAAAATAGAATAGATGTAAAACTCGTCTTCTATCTTAACTACGCCGTATATCGCGGGTATTTTCACATGGCCTCTATAAAAAAAGACATTTTCCCTGGTTACTTGGTCTATAAAATTCCCGGAAATCTTTGCCAGGAAAGTTTCTCCGGAAGAAAAAGAAGAATCCATAATAACCTCAACTGCAGAAATCTGAGGAAGAATCATTAAAGAAAAAATTGCCAACAATAAAAAAGATTTTAACAGTTTAAATTTATGTGTTGGTTTTTTGAGGTTAGAATTATTTGGCTTTCCTCTTTTAGCTATTATATTCATAGCACAATAAGAAAAAAGAGGTTAATAAATTTTAATGTATATGAGTTATTGTTATCTTTTTCTGGAAAAAACCAAACCAACTAAACCAACAATAAAAAAAATAAGTCCTAATAAGCCAGGGGTTGTTTGAGTTAAATTTGAAATTGCATTTCCAGTAGTTGTCAGTGAAAAAGTGCTTAATGCTATGCCTCCTAAAACAAAGAGTATGAAAATGCCGACACGGTCTTCAAGACCGACGCCAATACGACCTAGCTGTTTTTTTCCTTTGAGATTTTCTTCGTATTCTTTACGATAAGCATCTAACTCTGCCCTTGTTCTTTTGAAAGCGGGAGTTGTTTCATAAAATTTAATTTCGACTCCAGCGATTCCCCTTGTATAAGGGGGAATTCTCCACTTCTTTGATCCAGGATCACCTTCTACCTGACTATAAACTTCTGCTTTAATACTTCCTAAAGTATATACTTCAGAAAAAGGATGTCTCCAAAACGAACGTTTAAAACCATGTTTTTTTAATATATTGACCATATCTCTTTTTATAATTCTTCTATTATCAAAGGAATTTTCTATTATCCTGTTGTAATAAGTTCCAGTCATTCTATCATGCCGTCCAGCCCTACTGCTAATCATTCCAATTCTGTCAGGGTGATCTCTTCCATCCATTTTATTTTTTAGAATCTGTTATTTTTATTATTTATTATTTGCCCATCTCTTTCAATTTTTTAAGAACATCGTCAAGCTCTTTCTGTGCTCCTGATTTTATCTTAGCTATAGGTTTTCTTAATGGCTGTTGCACAGGCACAAGGATTCTTCTTTCAGGAACCCTTATCATTGGTCTTTGATATCCCGGGAAATACTGGGGGGCATATGGTGGCCTTGGACCTGGGCCCGGCTTTGGTTTTCCTCCAGATTTCATTCTGAACCAGAGAATTCTTAGCCTGTCCCTGAATATTATTCCCAAAACAACAAGGATTATCAAAACCAAGAGAACCCATAGCCACCAGTAGCTTTTTCCTCCTGTTTTTTGAACACAGCAGATATCTCCTGCTAAGTTACAAGAATAAGCCGTTTCCTGCTCGCTGTCAGCGCATTCTGCTGTCTTACAGATTCCGCTGTTGAGCTCACAATCAGAAATTTCCTGGCCAGAATCACAAGAACCTCCAACACAACAGGTTTCTCCTGTTCTTAGGTCAGAGGCATCAACGCTTGTTCCTCCGATACATCTTTGGTTAGAAGAGCAGATATCTCCTCCAGTCTCTGAACATGTTTCAATCACTGCAGGAGTTGTACAGCATTTGTATAAAGAAGGGCAATCAAACTCTCCCAAAATTTCACCTTCACCGGTTTCGCATGCCGCAGTACTTGTGCAATAATAGCCAGCATCTTCGCAGTCTGGCAGTTCTCCTCCGCCACCGCCCCCAGTTTGTTTAGGCCATATAGAGGCAAGTATGAATGCTGTATTTCTTATGTTGTTCTCCCAGCATCCATTAGCATCCCGGGCATTTAAAAGCCAGGTTTTTGCATTTGTTTTTTCCTGTGGAGACTCTGACTGCAAAGGATAAAGAGCAAGAGCTGTGTCATAAAATTTATCTCCCGATTCCATCCACCACTGGCTGCTCTTTTGTTTTGAAAGCAAAGAGACTTTGAATTCTGTATTTGCGGTGAGTGCGTAAAGGAAGGCATCTGGCAAAAATCTCTGGTTTTCATCTGCAAGTGTAATCAAGTAGGGAAGATAGGCAGAAACATCTTCTCCATGGAAATCCAAAGCCAGAGCTGCCCACAGGCTCGATTCGTAATTACATGAACTTCCAGAACCTCCCTGCGTGAAACAGGAGGATTCAACTTTTTCCTTTGTCGTCCCCCCTGCAGCCGCAGAAGAGGTGTTCTCAGAAACGTGAATTGTTGAACTCGTTGATTTTTTGAAAAGAAATGTTGTCAAAAAACTCTGGTTGCAGGAAACGCTGAATTCTGTGCCGTAACATGAAGGAGAAACACGAAGCCAGTAGTTATCCTGAGCAAGGACAAGGCAGTTGCCTGCATTGCTGCTTAATTTTTTATTTTCATCTATGTTCACTGTAAAAGATTGTCCGGAATACTGAATTGAACAGCTTGAGGCATTATTTGCTTCAATCTCCAAAAACCAGACGAGTTCTGTAGGCGTGGCATTCCTGGAAATTAGCCAATTTTCCCCATCGGAGTTTCCGTCCAAAGCCAGAACAGCCTGAGAAGTATACTTTACATCTGTTTTGAATTTTGGGTCTGAAGTCAAATCGCTTTTACAGTCTCCTGTTGCAAGAGCTGAAAATGCCTTTTCCTCTGCAGACAGTGAAGAGCATTTTCCTGAAACTTTATCTGTGAGGCACTGGTAAGCTTTGTCCACTTTTTGCTGCTCTGTTTCGTCCTGGCCACCAATTAAAAAAAGGCTAAAGATTAAAAGCAAGAATAAGAACAGCAGGCCTCTGCTTTGGCCAAACCTGGACGAGTTTCCCCCTAACTCGACCACGTCTGGACGAGTTTCCTCTTTTTGCATGTTATATGAAGACAAAGCTTATTTTTAAATATTTTTAAGATGGAGGGGATGTCTGCTCATGGTGGTTCATTTTTTATTTTTTCCTTCTTTAACATTTTTCCCCATCAATGTTTTTCTCACCATATAACTCACGGGATTCCTGTATCTCATTTCCTCTTCTGTCGGAACAATTCCTATTCCTTTGTAATAGTCCTTGTCATAGTTTGGAGGGGGAACAGCCTTGCTTCTGTAACTGGAAATCAGCTGCGATTTTATATAGCCCTCTTTCAGGGAGAGTTCATTTTTCTGGTTCCACTCGTGGACGATTTTTTCTGTTTCTTTCCTGTCCATTCCTATTGATCTGAAAAAATTGATTATTATGAACAACGCACGTTTTCTTCCGTCCCCTTTCATCCCCTGAAGGATTTTATTTATGCTCGGAGGGAAATTTTTTTCAGAGATATCTTTCAGGGCTATGGGCTTGAATTCCCTACCTGGTTTTTCTGATTTTTCCGGTTCAGGATGCTGTGTCTTGTACCAGTCCAGGGCTTCCCTTAGAAGTTCTGAAGCCTCGCCGGGTTTTGCATCAGGCATGAAACTCCTGATTTCTACCTTAAAGGGGTCTGCATCTTTCGGCTGGAAATCCTTTATTTCTTCCGGCTTCAGGACCACGCTTGCCAGTGCAGTTTTTTCATGGAGGGAATAAGGCATCCTGAAAAGGTGTCTCGGAGAAACGAGTATCAGATCGGGAATCACCTCTTTAGGTGCCTGAAAATCTTTTACGTATTTGTTTGGCTTTGTCATTTGTGTTATTTTTTCTATCAGTTCCTTTTTGGTCATCTCTATAATGTATTTTGTAATTATTCTCGGCCATTCTGGAAACATATCTGAAGTTTTATTGTTATGAATTGTTTCAGGAAAAGCTTTCCAGGAAATGATGATATGAAAACCCTTGCTTCCAGAAAATTTCAGCCCGAAATTTTTTATTCCGTGAAATCTTAAAACTTTTATTATCAATTCAGCAAGAATTTTGCTGTAATCCAGATACTTGGAATCTATATCAAGGAGAAAGTCCCAGCCAATCCGCAAACCAGCCAGCTGCTTTTCATTCATGCCTGTGGAAATTGCAAGAGGGTCACGCCAGAGTTCTTCAGAACAGTGAAAGCTCGTTGCCCCATTTTTTGCCATTTCAAATATGTCTGCAGGATACTGCAGGGAATCAGGGCGAGTGCCGAAAGACTCCATCATGTAACTCGGAACCACCTCCCTGCTGGCGGAAAAGGAAAAAAGCGCTTTCTGAATGTCTTTCCTGGAATAATAGAGATGGGTTATTTTTTTACCCTCTCTTCCTTAAATTCCAGGGGTTTCTTTTCTTCTTCCATCTTTGTATTGCACTGGCTTTTCTTAAAAAGGAGGGAACATTTATATAATTACTCTATACTTCACAATAATAATGCTTAAAAGCAGAACCAATTTTTAAAATAATATGGTTCCGCACCTCCATTAATATTAAAATGTTAGCCAAACTTGAAAACCCGCTTCTATTGTCAAGAATTATAGAAATAATCTCTGAGCTAGTCACAGAAGTCAGAATAAAAGTTGACAATTCCGGCTTTAATATAACTGCGATGGACCCTGCAAACGTTGCCATGGTAAGATTTGTTCTTCCAAAAGTCTCTTTTTCAAAGTTCGAAACAGGAAACGAGACTCTAGGAGTAAATCTGGACAATCTGAAAAGAATTCTTAAAAGGTGTGGCCCTGGAAGTTCTCTCACTATAGAAAGACAGGACAATCTCCTCAACATACAAATCCAGGACAAGATAAAAAGGACTTTTAACTTAAGCCTAATAGAAATAGAAAGCGAGGAGAAAGAAATGCCAAAACTGGAGTTCAGTTCTGTCGTTGAGCTGGATTCCTCTGACTTCATAGACTCTGTGGAGGACTGCATGGTTGTCGCAGACGCGTGCTCTTTCATAATAAAAGATGGAAAATTTTTTATCGAAGCCAGAGGACTGAACAGTGCCATGTCTGAGTTTTCCGGAGATGAGGCAAAGATTTCTGCAGAGAACTGTAAATCAAGATACAGCCTTGAGTATTTGCAGAAATTTGTGAAGGCTTCAAAGCTTTCCGACAAGACTATTTTAAGGTTTGCAGAAGACCATCCATTAAAGATGGACATAAAAAATGATTTTTTGGAGATATCTTTCCTTCTGGCACCTAGGGTGGAGACAGAAGATTGAACTCATCCAGGCGTGGCTGAGTTAGAGAGTTGAAACCGAGGATTAAGACGAGGCATTTTGCTTTCTATATTGAGACTTAATCCGAGCAGAAGACTGAAGCGAGGCAAGAAATAATCTATATTGAGGTTCTATCTAAGCAGAGGATTAGCATTTGGGTGTCGGGTATAAAATTTATAAATAAAGATATCTTAAAGAGGACATGGGTGTCTTTAAGGAAAGAGGTGGACAGGTAACTATATTTATCATTATTGCGATTATAATTGTTGGGATCGCTATTTCTGTTTACCTGCTGGTCCCAAGGGCCGGAACAGGAACAGTTTTTGATGCAACAAACCCTACGGGTTTTATACAAACATGCCTTGAAGAAGAGATAGAAAGTGCTGTAGAAACTCTTTCTTTGCAGGGCGGAACCATTGAGCCAGAGCACTATTTTCTTTATCAGGACAACAAGATAGAATACCTTTGTTATACTGCAGAATATTACAAGACCTGCTCTGTTCAGAGGCCACTTCTCAAACAGCATATAGAATCTGAAATAATGGAAGATATCTCAGAGGAAGTTGAGTCCTGCTTCAATAATCTTCTGGAAAACTACAGGAATGAAAGATACACTGCAATTCCGAATCTCTGGCTGTTTTACCTGATATTCACTCCTTTAACAGCGTATCCTGTTTACTGGCTCCTGAACCTTTTTTATGATGCCTCTATCTTAAATAACGAAATAATTCTGATAAACCAAGCTGTTTCCATAGAACTGATAGAAGCCTGCATAGCCGGCTCCGCATATTATCTTCTCTTAATCTTAAATTTATCAGTTCCTAAAATTGATTTAAAAAAAAGAATTAAGATGGTTGCCTTTTCCTTTTCCATATTTCTAGTCATTAACATTTTGCGAATATTTTCATTGAGTCTTGTTGCAATATCCGGATCCAGTTTTTTTGACATAACTCACAGGGTTTTTTGGTATGTCTTGAGCACTATTTTTGTGGCAGCGATTTGGTTTTTAGAAGTTTATGAATTTAGAATAAAAGAGATACCACTTTATTCAGATATAAAATTTTTATATAAAAATACAAGAAAGCAGAATAAATAATAAGGAAAAAATAAAATAAAATGTTTCCATTGATTGAATCTTTTCTTCTTTTTATAAACAAACTAGGCTATCTGGGGATTTTCGTCGGGATGACAATAGAAAGCACAATTTTTCCACTGCCGAGCGAGTTGGTTCTTATTCCTGCAGGAATCCTGATTGCCCGCGGAGAAATGGCCTTTTTCCCTGTTTTTTTTGCAGCAGTGCTTGGAAGCATCCTTGGCGCTTTGATAAATTTCTACCTTGCTCTTTATTTAGGAAGAAAGACTGTGGATTTTTTAGTTAAAAAACATGAAAAACTTCTTTTCCTAAACAAAAAAAATCTTGAAAGAACAGATGCTTATTTCAGAAAACACGGGGAAATAACAACATTCCTTGGAAGACTTATTCCCATGGCAAGGCATTTAATATCCATACCGGCGGGATTTTCACGGATGAACGTCGGTAAATTTATTCTTTATACGGCATTGGGTTCGGGAATCTGGACAGCTATCTTGATATTTGTCGGATACTTTTTTGGAAGCAATGCCCAGTCATCCTTGAAGATTATCACTGGTGTAATCTTTTTTGTTTCTATAATCTTACTTCTCGCATATTACCTGAAGCAGAAGAAAAAAACCCGAAAAGTTCAAAGACGAAGCCGATTTAGTTGATGAAACACCATATCAAACAATCTTTTTTCAGCTTTAAGTCGTTGAATTTGACAGGATACTGTTGACTTTTACTAAGGTTTCAATCATAAACTTTTCTGTTCCTTCCAGGATTTCACAATCTTTAATATCTATATTATAGCAGGAAGGGCCTACCTGCTCAATATTTGTTGCGTTTCCAGATTTCACATTAACATACATATATCTCCCAAAAGCGTCGCAAGTTGCATTTTTGTCTGTTATCACCTTTACTTTTAAAATTTGATAAAGGTTGTTTAAGTTTGCAGCAGCAATAGCACCTTTTCCATCGCATACAAAATCATCTTCGCTGTTCAATACCATGATATCCTTAAATTCAATTGACCCATTAAAAGAAACATCGAGTTTTCTTGGGTCTTTTCTCAGGTAAAAGTTGTAATCATTGGTTTTGTTTTCGGGCCATGTAAGCGTGACATTCTTTCCGCTGACTTTTACAGGCAAGTCTGTCTTGTATAACACGAGGCAGGGAGGTCCTGTATCACAAAGTCTTGTGATTTCGAAGCCAACGCTGCGATATTCGAATTTGCTTAAGGAGTTTGATATAATAACAAGCAAAAAAATACCGACAGTTAAAATTCCAATTCCTATCAGTATGTTCCTCAGAATTTTGTTTTCTTCCCTTGCCCGTTTCTCTTTGCTTACAGGCTTTTCATCTAACTCGGTCCTGTCTGGACGAGTTTTTTCTTCGCCTGTCGGCTTTTCAATCTCTTCCTTAATACCTTTCTTTTTTCTTGCCATTATCTGACTTCCAGGATTTTGAATAAGAACTGGTCAGCGAGCGCAGCCAAATCTTCTTTCTTGCCTTCAATAAAAACGCAGTTGTTCCTTTGTGTTATGCTATTGGTATTACCCTCTTTTATTATTATAAAGTTATCGTTGCAGGTTTTTTCAGGCAAATCCTTCTCCTTGCATGTGGTGTTTTCCGGGCAAGCCTTCTGCACTCTTTGCGCTATTTGTCCGAGATTTACAACTATCTCTACCTCTGCCCCTTCTTCTTCAGAATAGATATAGGCAGGTTTTCCCTGATAGTTTGCTTTAAGCTTTATCTCAGAACCAGAGTCAATGTCAGGAACCTGCTGTGGTGTGTATTTAAAGACATAATTCCCCAAAACCCATAAACCATTCTGGCTGACAAACTTAAAGCCGTTGTACTCTGCCTCGTTTCCTGAAATCTGGTCAGAAGGAGTATTTCCCACACCACTTTGAATCGCAAATCCTATGGTGCTTGCTATCAGAACAAAGGCCAGAAAAACCACAAGAATTACCTGATTTCTCCTCTGCTTTTTTGCTTCTTCTTCCTTTGAAACAAGTTTTCTCATGTTCATAAAATACCAATGATGCTTTATAAATTTTTGATGTTTTTAATTAGTACATTTTAACCGGCAAATAATAATTCTTAATGACTTAAAATTAATCGCTGTTTCTGCTATTAAAATATTTTCTTTATTAAAATTTCTTAATCTAATTAGACTAACTTCATAAACTCTTCTCTGGTAATTTGGACATCTTTTTTCAAAATTTTATTTAACAGCCCCCTATCTAATTTTCTTCCAGGATGATTGGGAATTACTGTTGTTTTGCCATCACCATGCCTTAAGAATACATGGCTTCCTTCTTGCCTAATTGTCTTAAATCCAATTTTAGATAAAATTCTGATTAACTCAGCAGCTGTAAGCTGCGGAAGTTTATTCATTTAAACCTCTAATTTTTGAATACCAATAAACTTATCCTTAATTTTCTCTTTCCCTATTACTTTTAAATATAACGAGATAGCCTCTTTAGTATTGGAAAGCAGTTCTTCCATTGTCTTCCCTTGAGTATGGCATCCAGGCAGTTCAACTACTTCTGATATTAAGTAACCATCTTCTCCTTTTTCTATGATTATATTAAACTCTGCCATATTAACCAAAATATGAAGACTTATTTAAACTTTTCTTTCAAGCATGGCTCCCGCCAGGCGTTAAAAAAAAGAAAAAATAAAAAAGAAAAAAAGTTTTTTGGATTTAAGCTACTACAAGGGTTGCCTGTGTTGCAGACGTTCCTTTGTATGACTTGCCTGTATCAACTGACTGTGTTCTCAAGTATGTTGCAGCATTTGTTGTATCTGCAGCCTCATAACCAGCGACAAGAATTGCCATCTCAGATGTTATGCTTGAAGAACTGTATCCCTTTATCAGGAATTGCCCAGAGCCAACGCCCGTTGCGCTGGTCCATGCAGACCCGCAATAAGCTCCACCGACTAGTGAGGCAGCAGCTGAATTAATACAGCTTCCACCAACAACTACCAGGTTCTTTGAACTTACCGAGCTTACTTCAGCATCTGTTACAAGGACATCTCCAAGAGTTCCTCCCCCAGCACTAGCTTCGGGAGCACTCAAGAACAAGTTCACAAAGGAATCTTGTCCAGGATATGTCACCTTAACGCTATCATAGTCTCCGCCAGTAGCATGGACAATCCTTGGCGATACGTCTGTTATGACATAATACGCAAAGTCGTCTGTGCTTCCAATCTCAAGACCTGCGGCATCTCCTGTAACTGTTGGTACGTGAACCTTGTTTGTTGTTCCAGATTCATCCAATGTTACATTGAAAGAATCACCAGCACCAAGATTTCCATCTCTGTCTTCTGTATCGAAGCGCAGTAAATAGCTATCAAAAGTGTGTCCAGCGTATGCAACTTCAAAAACAGGTGTTGGTGTGAAGTTTATACCTGAATTGTTAAAGCCAGCGTCAGATAAATTGGCTTCAAAAGGAAGCCATATTTTCATACCTTCTTCTGTGTACAATGCACTTGTTCCTGAACCAGCATTCAACGAAAAGTTGATGATGTTTGGAACAGTTCCGCCATTTGTTACGTTTTTAACAGTAATTTCTGCATTACCAAATGAAACAACATCGTCAACAGCTCCCAATTTCTGGCTGCCTGTTATTCTGTTTTCAAACCTTGCTTTAACGATATTGTTCTCTGTTGTTGTGTCAACTTTCAGGTAATAAGATTCTCCATCTCTTGTGTTGTTCCATGACAGAACCATGTACTTGTCTCCGACAGACTCGTTGAATACTCTGTTAATCGGAGTGGCAGCGGTAAAGTCACTTGTAGTGTTTCCTGTAAACAACCTGCCGGCAGAATCTTTTCCAATAGTTGCGAATTCTGCCGTGGAGTTAGCCCCAAGGATAGGAATTGTGACAGATCCATCTTTAATTGTTGTCTGTACCTCTATCTCTGAGGAACCACCGTCAACCTCTGTATCTTCTCCTGTTCCCAGGAGAGTATGTGCGGTCATGGAGAACTTCAATGCCTGAAATGCAGGCAATGTCAATGAAGCTGCAGGACTTATGTATTCCTCATCATCTGTTGTCCACATAAGGACTATCTTGTCAAGTTTCTCTGAAGAGTCTTGTGCCAAGAAACCAGTGATTTCCGTAATACTTACATCATTAAGTTCTACATTTGCTCCATGGTCAACCTCAAGCTTTCCTGTACCGATGCTGATTTCAACTTTGCTGATACCAGCTTCCTTGGAATCATATAAGATATCTTTAATACCAACATATGTTCCGTCAGCCAACTTGTAGGTTGCTCCTTCTACCAAGCTGTTGGTTATTGCTCCATCAACATCAAGCCTTACTTCTGTGGAAGATATAAAGTTAATGCCAACGCTTCTTCCAGCAACTGTCGTAGTTTGGCCTTCTGTTACAACTGCCGAATTTGCACTGTCCAAGAAAGTTGTTTTGTTTGTTGTACCATTAATTACATCCAAAACATAGTAATTCCTTCCCATTAATTTCATGGTTGTTGTTTCCAAAGTTGCAGCATTATATGCAGGGTGTGTGCTGAAGTCTAATGTATAGTTCAATACATGGGCATTCGAAGCAAACCTGATACCTATTGTAGGAGTTCTATCACTCGCTCCTATAAGGTCATCATAGTCAGTGTCCTGAAAGTGTGTAACATCAACATTGCTTCCAAGAGTAACCTTTTGCGTGAAGTCGTATTCTGTATTGTCATCATCTGTATATGTGCCGTCTGCCAGTAAATCGGCAAGTTCGTCATCATCTATAGTTGTACCAAAAACAGTAGCGACATCATTTCCAAGGTTAACTTCATCAGAAGTTTTTCCCAACCTTGCACTATCTCCTCCAGTAACTGTTGTTCCAGTTCCTGTTACAAAGCTGCTAAGGCTTTCTGCTATACTAGATGCAGCTGTCTGATCTGAAAATGCTGCTCCAGAACCATAGACTATAGCTACGTTAGGAGAGCCTCCAACAACGAAAGGTGCTGGATAATTTGCAGCAGCTGCCATTCCTGCAGTCATACCAAGCATTAAAGCGCTCGATGCGATTGCAGATATTTTTCTAAAATTTAATTTCATATTTCTCTCTTTTCAACCTCCTTTCAACTCTGTGAAGAGTTGTCAAGGACAACTTTCATCAACAAGATAGCAATAGGGTTAGCTACCGTGCCGTGAATATGATGTTTTCTGTTGTTTTGAATCCCTAAACTGGCCACGCTTGGACAGTTTTGAATCTTTATGAATCCCTATTAGAACACCCGTAGGTGTCTTTAGTGAGGACACTCTCAGGTCTCCTCAATGTACACCTAAAACCCAATTTTCTTTAAAAAGCTTGCTGTCTGTTCTGTCTCCATTTGCCTCCTAACCCCTGTTTTTATTGGTTTTATTTATAAAACTTATGATGTTACTCTCTTATGAGTACATATTATGGGGTTCTTAGAGAAGGCTTGGGAAACCAGCGAAAAGAAAGATTTATTAATATATATGGTTTTATTGGTAATATATAATAGAAAATACCATATATCCTTAAAAATCTTAAAATGGCTGTTTCAAAGACCAGAGAAATCTCAATAATCGATTCAGGAGGGGCTTTTTCCATATTGAGAAAAGGCCTCTTTCTTTCCAAGGAAGATTACGATTTTGAAGGTCTTTCGGCTTTGCGGAGACTTTTGAGCAATGAAAAAGCTAGGCTTCTTCATGTTCTTAAAACCCAAAAGCCAGGCTCTATATATGCCCTTGCAAAAAAGCTGGGAAGAAACTTTAAAACAGTCAATGATGACATAAAGCTTCTGGAAAGATTCGGCTTCATAACTTTGGTTGCGGAAAAAACAAAGAATAGAATCAGACATAAGCCAGAACTTACTATAGACTCGCTGACAATAAACCTTAAGATTTAGATGGGTCAATCTGTTAAGCCAGGCTCGCCAGCGTCTCCTATTAATTTATATCGGTTTAAACAACTACTCTTGTCTTAATACTAGCTCCTATTATACTACAATCTGCTTAGTAATTTACTGATAATACAAACTGAATAAGACCCTCACCGGAACTCCCTTTGGCAGCGATTGCTGTGCTCCTTTATAGTCCCCTGTAACGTTTCCTTCTATGAGAGAAAGGATGGCTTCTTCTTCTGAGAAAATTTCCAGCTTATAGCCTTTTGCAGGAAAGTCTTCCCCAACCTGCCAGCTTTCTTTAAGTATTCCTTTTAGAGTTTGATTCAAAACAACGCATGCCTCTTCCTCATTGTCGCATCTTTCTGCATTGTAGCATGAAAAAATAAGATCTTGGACAGGAAGATATCTGCCATTGTCCACACAGCTGCTTGTATAATGCAGACTAGCCTGCAAAAAACTTTCGGTTTCATAGCTTTCTGTTTTTGGCTTGTCTGAAAGAGAGAAAACCAGGAAAAAGATGAGGATTATAGAGACAATTATGACTATGACTGCGAAGCCAACGATTTCTTCCTGCGCTCTCTTATTTCTCAATGCCATATTCTAAATTTTAATATACCCTTATTATTTTGTATTTTACTCTAATTAACATTTTTGTCTATTAATCTTATTTCATTTATTAACACTCTTTTACTATTAACAATTCTTCTTACATTTATTTAACATTTTTTTCTCTTTTTCCAATCTTCTAATCTCCATATACAACAACTATCTTCCCTATTTCGCACCTATCATAAATCCGGCTGCTGCTCTGTTCCTGCTCCTTTCTACACAAAGATACGAAGTTGGAAACCCCTGTTCCCTGTTCTGAAGGCACTACAGTTATCTTTCCGCATTCTGGGTAATTTTCAGAACTGCATTCGGTTCCTGCCTCTGCAGGATAGATTCTTCTTATCTCTATTCCAGAAACCCCCCAAAAACCAGAATAATCCCGCAATCTTCCGGTTAATGCAATGACCTTGTCTGTATCTATGCAGTTGCTTCTTGGCGAGCCGAAAGCATTTCCGCAGGAGAATTCAGGAGAATCTGCAATTTTTGAAACCAGCAAGAGAGCATTCCTTTCCTCCAGCAATTCTGCAGTATCCTGCAGGCTTGAAAATCTTATTACAATTATGAACATTCCCGCCATGACCAAAAAGATTGTGACAGCTATCAGCATGAATGCTGTCTGCTGCATCTTTACCTGTGCTTTTTTTTGTTTCATCTTATTATTGTTATATTAACCTAAATTCCACCCTAATCTTATTATCACCTCTTTTTCTATATTAGCATAGTATTTTCCTATTAACAAATATTTCTTTAACATCATCTTTTCACCAAAGCTCGCAATAGGCTCTTTTATTTTCATCTCCAACTTCATCTGCAGCTAACTTCACAGCAACCAAATCAGCCGAGTTTCTTAGAGAAGATGCGGAATCTGTGAGGCCCAAAAGGTTAACGTCTATAGAACACCCTTTTCCAGAGATGAGATTTTCTTTGTCGTTATAAATAAGAGCCAGCTCCCTCAGCCTTTTCATTAATCTTAGGACTTGACATTCGTAAATTTCTTTTTCGGAAAAAACAGCCCCGTACATCAAACTGTCTGTCTCAAAATAAACCATGGAGCTGTCTTTTTCAACTGTCTTATCGTTGAAATCAACAGAAACATCACATTTTTCCCCCGTTACAGATTCAAAACAAACCTTTATGCTGTCTGAAGGGCAGTTTTCCGTAAAAAGGTTTGGCTGGCTTAAACTTGCCAGCTCTTCCCTGACTTTTTCTGGAGAATCAATGAAACAGTAATTTTCCTCTGCAGACGTCAAAAAAATTAAATCGGCAACCTTGAAGGGAAACTCGAAAGGTTTTGAAAAAAGATAAAAATTCTTTCCCTGAACACTTTTGTTTGAAAATATGTATTTGTTGTAAGCTACAGAGCCAACACCGGTATCTGTCCATTTTCCCCTTATTTTTTGTGAAACGCTAACTTCCTGCTCTCCAAAATTGGCGAAACTTTCACATCCATTAATAATCCTGGATTCTACAGGCAGTATCAAAGGTGTTGTTCTTTCTTCCCCAAATCCTGTCTCCAAAGGATTCAAAAGAACAGTTATCTCTTTCCCTGTTTCTGTTGCAGAAACAGATTCCTCTGTCTTTATCAGTTTCATAGAAGCGTAAATTGCAAAGAACAGGATGATGGTTCCGATTATTATTGCAAATAGCCATGCGAAAGATATCTGAATAAATCCCTTTTTTCTGAAATTTAGTCTTTTAATATGAAAGCCATTATCAATCTTTATTGTTTTGTTGCCTCTTTTTTTATTTGACATTTTGCCTCTTTAAACAGTTATCCTTTGCTTACCATGGCTATTTGCTTACCGTGACCAAAGCCTCGCCAAAATCTTTTTTTAAAATCAAGGAAACCCTGCCATTGCTGGTTTTTATGCAGAGAGGATTCTCTTCAGCTGTTGTCTCCTCTATGTCAATGTGTTTTATTTCCTTGGACTCAAATCCCGTAAATTTCACAGGATAAAACGCAAGATTCTCGCTCCCGTAATCTGATCTTTCCAGCTCAGTATAAAAAATGGAATCAGCGCCTTTGGCATCAGAGGAAAAATCGATAAAGCAGACAAAATCAGCTCCAGATGGAACGACATATTCCTGCTGCTCTGAACTCTGGGAGCTTTTCCATATCCTGTCTATGTCTGATTGCAGTTCATCAAACAATTTTCCGGCTTTTGCAGAATCCTGAAATGCAAGAAAGGTCTTTATAGCATAAAAGGCAAATCCAAGAAATACAACAACCAGGATTATTGAAAAAATCATCCCGAAAGACAACTGCATCTGTCCCCTCTTCTTTTTCATAGGCAAAAAAGCCAGAATAAGTTTATTAATTTAATGTTGGTTTTTGTGAAATTATTCACAATGTCAAAAGCAAAAAACCGACTAAACTTGTTACTACTATTAAAAGACATACACCGAAAGATTTATATAGGGGATTTTTTTCTGTTTAAGTATGAGTATTGACGCATTAATCAATAAAACCGGAAGAAAAATAGCAACAGCCGGGCTTGCCGGTATTCTTGGCTTGGGTGCTCTTGGTTTATCTCCTAAACCAGCTTATTCTCAGCAACAGGCAAAATCAGCTTCTAATATTCAATACATTCATTGTACCCCGCAAGAACAGAAAGCCTCCCAAAACAAAGATAACAGTAATCCCATAAGCAGTGAACTTTTGACTTTTTTGGGAATAATTGGTCTAAGCAACCAAAATCAGGATGCTAAAAAAAGAGAAGCTGCTCAAAATTTGGGAGCTTATGCTTCAGAATTGGGAAGAATGCAGCATGAAAAAGAAGTTGCCAGAGAGGGAAGATCACAGGTAAGTGTTAATCAAGGGCAATCACAACAGACAACATATGCTCCTGCTCCCGGTTGCGCCTGGAAAAATCCTGAAGATCCTAATGATTTAAGCGTGAGAAAAAGGATTGGAATGCCGATTGTTGCAACTGATTGGAGGGATTTTAATGGTGATGGGGTTGGAGACCTTGAGGAATATGTGGGAGTGAAAAAAACGTTTTATAGCGATGAAAGGATACTTATGGTTCTCTATGGAACAGACCCTAAAGTTAAAGAAGATATAATATGGGAAATGTATTACGGTCCTAATGCAAAAAAATTTGGGGAAGGGCTGATAACCGACAGAAAAAATGTGCCAACCATATTAATGCCTCATGGAAACATACCTGGGGATTATTGGATTGTATGGCGTTCTGAGGGAATAGCCGAAATAGCAAAATTCAAGATTGTTCCCTCGCCAAAAGAGGATATAATTGTCCCCTCTCCAAAAGAAAATAACTATGTGGCATTGACAGCAAATTATTGGGAAGATTCTAATAAAAATGGGGTTACAGAACTTAATGAGTTTGTGGGAGTAAAAGACAGGTTTTATGAAGATGAAACCATAATTTTGGTTTTATATAATCCCGTAAGTCAGGGAGTTAAAAGAGAAGTAGAATGGGAGATTCATGACCCTAAAGGGGAGAGATATCATAATATAGGGCGGGAGAAAGATGTTGGTGACTTAAAAATTATTAGATTAAATCCTGACTGGCTGCTAACTGGTGATGGAGGCTATGGAACTTACGAGATTGGATGGCGCTCAGAAGGAATAGCTAAAACCAAAAAATTAGAAATTGTTCCGGCATCAGAAAGGACTAAGAAACAATAATTCTTCAAATATAACAAAGATTGAAATAAATTTATCATCCAAAAAATATTGTAAATCTTAATGCTAATTTTTGCTAAGTTTTACTATTTAAATATCTGTCAACTATCTATAAATCATCTACCTGCTTTCATAATATACACACTATTTAACTTTTATTTCTTATCACAGGATTAAACTAATCAAATTACACTCTTACCTGCCAAAAGGCCTTGCAATTATGCTGCATTCGTTAGGCAGCGGCTGGTTTCCGAATTCATCCTCACATTTTATGTAAAAAGTCCTGTCAGGATCCCAGGCTATCTGATGCTTGTTGTTCTCCAGCGACTGCATGGCAATTCCATCTTTAGATAGGTAGTTGCAGGCATTTTGCGTGGAAGTGCTGTAAACACAGCTGGCTTTTTCATTGGTTATTATTTTCAGGAAATTCTCTTCCCTGAAAGCCCTCGCGACTATAGGCGCCTCTGAGTCAGATTCAACAGTGAAACTCGTTGTTTTTGTGTCTGTGTTGCCTCCAAGGTCAGTGCACCTTATGTATAAAGTATAATCTCCTTCTGGAAGGAATAAATCCTGCGAATGCTCGTGAGTCCCTGTTGTAAAGAACTGAACATAGCTTCCTTCATCTCCTGTTTCGCTGAAGTAGCACAATGCCTCGCCTTCTTTGAATCCTGCAGAAGTTTTTGCCTCAAGAGTGACTTTTATGATGTCTGTGGAGTCCTTTATAGTTCCGTTTGGTTTTACAGAGTCAATCACCAATGGCTGTGTTCCTATTAAAGTGAATTTATAGGATTGTGTGTTTGCGTTTCTGTCACTCTCATTAACCGTCCCCTTTAAGTGAGGCTGGTCCAGGCATCTGAAATAAAAGTCATTGTTTGTCCTGTCATTAAGGCCTGTCAGATTTGTTCCGCATTGGTACAACATCTGAGCATTAAATTCAAGAACATTGGTGTTGCAGGCCATCTGATTTTCCATGTCATCATAACTCTTGTCAACTCTGCTCCATCTGCATTCTGCAGGCTCGTTCACAAAGACATCTAGGTCTATGGAATTCTGGCCAAATGCTATTGGGAATTCATTCAGGATACTTGTGGTGACTATCAAAGGAGGAGTCGTGTCCGGGCCCTCATCAAGACAGAACTTGAAAACAAAGTTAGCGGTATTTGCATTTCCGTTAGCATCTTGGCATCTTGAATAAAGTGTGAATTCCCCACTATCTTCAATAGTCACATTTTCAACAGCTAATGCCTGGGGGCTTGGAAGATTTATTGTCTGACTGTGATTGTACTTGCTTGTAGAGCTTCCTCCAAAGAAGAAACTCATTTCCTCAAAATTCCTCTTGCTGGAAAAATCAATCTTGCATTTTGCAGCTTCGTTAAGAGTCACACCAAATCTTACAGGTGTGAAAGGAGCCACGCAGCCGTTATTTGCGTTTTCAGGAACAATTCTCACTCCCCTGTCAGGAGGGGAAATTGTGTTATCGGGAAAATATTTGTAGCCTGTTGTAAGAGTCTCTGTCCATGGCTGGATTACAGGAGGAGTAACATCTCCGCGATTTTTCCAGACACAGACTTCTTCTCCTGTTCCTGGGTTTTCCAACTCACATGCCTGCCCAAGACTTTTACAAATGTACTCTGTGCATGGAAAATCTTCTTTCTTGTTGCATTCTTCACAATACTTTCCCCCTGTCGGAGCATCCCATTGATTACAGGTGAAGGCATAAAGATCATACCTCGTTTGCTTGAATGTGAAGAGAAAAATCAGGATTCCTATTCCAAATCCTATTATCGCTGTTGCCAAAGTTGTGCTCAATTGCAATAAAGAACCTAATTTTGCAGACAAACCAATCTTGCTTGCTATCTGGGCTCCGAAGAAACCGACTGAAACAGCAGTTGAAAGAGATTTTGAAAGTTCAGGGCTTGCTCCAAACAATCCTAAGACCATTCTCATTCCCCCATATATAGTTGCAGCATATGCTGCTGTTTTAAATAATTCCCCTATTGTTAAAGTAGATCCTTTAAATCCAGGGATTTTTGTTCCAAAAAATTTTCCTACAAGTCCTGGAATTTTTAGTGTTTTAGCTCCTGCTCCTGCATCTCCTCCAGTTTCTGTTCCACTTGGCTTTTGTGTTTGTTGTTCCTGTTGGGGTGTTGGCTTTCCCGACTGAATTGCTGCCAGAACAGCCGGAGCCAAACTCGATAATGACGCTGTTGGATTTTGAGCAACTGAAGGGGGAATAGGTAAATTTCCTAATTCAGGTATAGCTGTCGGACAAGAAGTTACTTCACAGAATAGGTAATTAGGATGAGAAGCACAATATTGCGTAATAGTAGTTCCAGCCGGAAGCTCAATAATCTTTTCAGGTATAGTTGAAGTTTTTACGCGGACACATTGCTTATGCGAAGGTATTGGTTCCTCTTGCGCACCCACGACAGGCAAAGTGCTTGCAAGAAGGTATGCGAAAGCAATCGTGCTAAGGATGATGCTTAATGCCTGGATTAACGCCAGTGTTTTTCCTTTTTTCTCTTTTTTTAAAATGCTTGCAATCTTCATTTTTTATTATTTGACATCTTTTGTTATTTTAATAGCGCTTCCGTTATTGAAACCTTGAATTCCAATATAATTCTCTTTTTCTCCGCAATCTCCAAGCGCAAAGCAAAGCCTGTTTCTCTGCTCTTCCCAATCTTTTCCAATACATTCACAGTTTTCCTTGCAATCCCATCCGCTGAGCAATCCTTTTTGGAATTTTACTATACAGTTTTCATTTGCAATCATACATAATTGTTCAGCTTCTCCCTCTGCATTCCAGAAATCAAATCCAGGAGGATTTTTTGCCACACAAGCTGCTCCTTTGTAACCTTTTCCCACAACAAGCTCTCCTTCGTCATCAAGAACAAGAAGCTTGCTATTATTGTCTCTCAAAAGACTTTCTCCTTCCAGCCATAAACAGTCTCTCTTGTCTTCATTTTCACAGTCTTTCTTGTTTTCCTGGGCAACACAATCCTGCCACTTGTTTGCCACGCATTGAGCAACGCTGAAACCATCTATGTCGTCTTCTAAGCACACGCTTCCTCTAAATGAATCGCATTGCTCGACGCTGACTTCCCCGTTGTAACAGACAAGCCTGAAATCAGAACTTCCAGGAAGATTTGCGTCAACGCCGGATTTTGTATTACTGGCACACCACGTCTCCCCGTGCTCGTAAGTCTTACCTTGGTATTTACAGCTTAAGTCTGCACAGACAAAATCTCCAAAACTCGGTCTTGTTGGAGTTTGGGAATTTCCTCTTTCAAAAGCCTTACAAATGCTTCCGATAAGATAATTGCAATTTCCACAAGAAGCAGAGCCGGAATTTCCATCACCAGGATTACAACTCTCTTCCTTCTCTTTTATTGTTGTCCAGTATTCCTTGTCATTTATCTTTGAAGAATCATAAATATTTGCAAGATTTCCGCAGCTGTCCAGAAAGTAGACTTCGTCTTTGTCTTCTATACAGGTTGTTTTTTGTGAAGGCCCGCACGTTGTTGCTAAATTCTCTGCAGAACACAAAAATCCTTCGTGGAATTTAACCGTGTTGTTTGATGCGCTTGCCTCTAATTTTTGGCATTCAGCCCTTGTTAAAAGCCTGCAGTTTCTTTGGAATCCATCATCAAGAACACATGCTCCCTTCACTGCGGGAAAGGCAGATGCAATGCATGCAGCCTCGTTTTGTATGTCTGTTCGGAAATTAGTTTCCACACCATAGACAGAAGCAAGTCTCTTGCACCTTGTCTGTGTTACAAAGGCAGCATTATCTCCTATAAAACAGCATCCTAATTGGCATTGTGCAATGTCTTCTGATTTTCCGTCAACCCAGACACCGGAACTGTCTTGGCAGACTTTTTGCGGTGTATTCTCCAGACAAACTCCTTCCTGGCTATCGACGCAAGTACCTAATCTACAATAAGAAGTAGCTTCGCAGGATGTCGGAGCTTTTCTGAATCCAGAAGCACATTCTGCAGGAGGAGAATTCTGACACCATGCCCCTGTAGTTGTCCTCTCACAGCAATATGTGACCTCTCCAACAGCAGAAACAGAATTATTCAATGCTAAGAATAATGCTAACAATGATGCCAATAATGCTATGCTAAACAACACCCCCTTTATTTTCATTTTATATAAAATTTTTCACCGAATTTATTTTATCACCATTTTTTATTTTTATCTTTTTTATCTTGTTTTTTATGCCGCCGCAACTCCCTCTACTCCATAGCCGGGAGGCCAGGCAACGCTCCTCGATGCAAACTGGAATTTATTTTCAGTATTCCTGTCTGTCAAGATATAAACCGTTGTCCCCTCTTCCTGCTTCTTTTTTTCAACTTTCAGGTCCTTGTAATAGGTCATGTAAATTGTTGTCTCTGCATCACCGTAATTTGATTCCCACTCAATAATACTATTGGCAATGCTGGTTAATTCATAAAGATTATTGTTTAAGAGTACACTGAAGGAATCATACCTTGCCGTCTCGGCTTTTGAGACGGTGAGGACATAATCATTAAAATTCGTAACTATTCTCTTCGGAAGCAACTCAACAGTTGTCTTTCCTCTTTCCAGGTTTGCAGTGTATCTTTCATTCCTGTAGTTTTCCAGAAGATTATTGAAGCAGGACTCAACTTCCTCTGAGATATCTTCCATTATTTCAGATTCTATATGCTGTTTGAGAAGTGGCCTCTGAACAGAGCAGGTCTTGTAATATTCTGCAGTATAACAAAGGTATTCTATCTTGTTGTCCTGATAAAGAAAATAGTGCTCTGGCTCAATGGTTCCGCCCTGCAAAGAAAGAGTTTCTACAGCACTTTCTATCTCTTCTTCAAGGCATGTTTGTATAAAACCCGTAGGGTTTGTTGCATCAAAAAACTGTTCCTGTTCCGGCCCTTGGGACCAGCAGGTAAACAGAAATAGCGATCCCAACAATTATAATCGCAATAATGATAAATATAGTTACCTGTCCACCTCTTTCCTTAAAGACACCCATGTCCTCTTTAAGATATCTTTATTTATAAATTTTATACCCGACACCCAAATGCTAATCCTCTGCTTAGATAGAAC
>ASMP01000004.1 GCA_000405225.1 Nanoarchaeota archaeon SCGC AAA011-D5
ATAGGTCTTCCAGACATTCTACTTCCCTGCGCGCCCTGAATCTGGCCCCCGAGTTCTGCGGGAAGCCTTGAGAATCCAGCACCGAAGGTTTCATAATGAATTCCAGGAAGCATTTGTCCAAAGCCGCTGAAATAACCCTGATAGAGACCTGCTGCCTGATTCCAGTAGGGAGCCATTTTCATTCCGTAAATAGGAGAGCCGACTGCCTCCAAAGTTTCCTGAAATGGTGGTGTTTTCCAATGTTGCCACCAGGCAGCTGCCTCGATGATTTTTCTTGCTTCAAACCCTTTTTTTCCGAGCTCTTTCATCATTTCTTTTAAAGGAACATTTCCCATTCCCATTGGAAGCTCTGTGTGCTCGAAGCCAAAATTATCTGAAAGATGAACATGCTTCAATAGAGGGGCGATTTTCTTTGTCTCCTCAATCAGATCTTCCTCGCTGTATCCAAATTTCCTGAGCATGTTTATGTGACCAACGTCCCATGTTGCACCTATGAGTTTTTCAGCCTGTTTTCTGGCTTCATTTTCTGAAAACCCGTTTGAAACAGCATTCTTTACAAACTGTTCCCTGGATTTTTCAACAACATTTTTTACGTCTTCTCCTGTGCTGAGCAAGAAGCCTGCAGGAGGATTTTCTATGGTTAGAATTGGAACGTTTTTTCCTTTCAGTTTATTGTAGGCTTCCCATGCGGCATTTCCAAAAGATTCAGAGGATTTTTCTATCGCAAATTTCTCAAGAGGGACATATATTTCAGGTGTGACTTTTTCCAGCCCCTGAATAAGATGAAAAAGAGCCTCATTTCTTACTTGGGGATTTAGGGCTCTGGATAAATTTTCTACTTTTCCATTTTCATCAACACCGACTATTTTTTTGTATTCTCTTGCTGCATTTTCCAGAAATTTTTTCTCTTCTTCTGCTCTGGAATTTTTAACAGCCTTGTCAAATGCACTATAAGCGGTTTTTGTAGCCTGGTCTGCATATATTGATGCGGCATGTATTTTTCTTATTTGTTCTGATTGCACCGGTGTCAGATTCTTCAATTCCTCCAGGGCTTGCTCTGAAATCGCTTTTGGATTATTTTGAGCAACTACCCAGTTAGCATATAATAAGAGTGATACAGGATCGGCATCTTTAAGGATTTCATCAACCCTGTGTCTGTTTATTTCAATCTGGGAAATAGTGTTGTCCCATTCGGCTTCATTCAAGAATTGTAATTGTTTTTCTGCTGTTCTTGTTTCTGTTTTTATGCCTTCTTCACCAGGCCTGAACACCTTTTCAGGCTCGATAGGGGCAAGCCTTCCTGTTTCCCTGTTGATAACAATCATCCTCCTGTATTTTTTCCCTTCTTTCCTTTTGGATGGCGGAAGCATCTGGCTTCCAGAGATTCCTTCTGCAGTATGGAAATTTACAGGGATGTTTCCATCTGGATTTAGTTCATGTGCCCTTAGGAGAGTCTCTGTAACTTTTCTTTCAGATGTCTCCCTTTCTATCTCGCTGAAGCCGCCGCCTCTCGGGTCAATGCCTGAAACGTCCATCACAGGAGCATGAAGAGAAACATCAACTCCGGTAAGCTTCGAAAGTCTATGGACTTCTTTCAGCTGCTGTTTTGGAATTGAATCAAAAATTTCAGGGGATACGGCTTCCACTTCTATGTTTTTTGCTCCTGAAGACAGTTTCGTGGAAACCTCTTGGAGGATGTTCGCTGTTCGAGGGTCTGTAGTCATTCCGAAACTTCCTGGAGGAATATAACTCATATAAGAAGGAGTCAGTGAAGAATAACCTCCCTGATAAATATCTGAGATTCTGTATTCTTTTCTTTCCTCTGTCATTTTTCGTGTTTATAATAATCTTGAGTTATTTAAATAGTTTTTTGGATAAAAATCAATGTTAATCACAATCAACTCTTCGGCAATTTTGGCCTGTATTTTCTTTCTTCTCTCTCGAATGGATTTCTTCTTCCTGCTTGCTCAACATCAAACCTTTCCGGTCTTTCAAACCTCTCTGGATTTTGGGATTCAATTTTTGGTTCTGATTGCATGAAAAATCTCTCTTGGCTGATTTCCTCTCTGAAACTGCCTGTTCTTCCAGCCTTTGTTACATCGAGACGTTCTGGAGCATTTATCCCTTGCTCTATGAAATATTTAGGCTCATTTGTATCTGCAGCCCCGGGCACATATTTAAATTCATCTCCAGATTCTTTACCATTGATGGCTGAAACACTTTGCGGAATTCCACCAACGAAAATAGGCCTTGGCGCAGAGCCGGCAATCCTTTCAAGAACAGGCTCTCTTGATTCTTGTTCTCCTGAAAGATGCATGAACTGGTGAAATTCGGGGGCCTGCAGGCTCAGACTTTGATTGTCAAAATCTTCTTCCAGTTCTGATTCTCCTGATTCTTCGTGCCCTTCGTGCCTCTGAGTTTTAGATTTTTCAGCGGACTTTTTAAATAAATCTTCAAGCTCCTCAAGTTCCCTTTCTTTTTTTTCAGGGATTTTCTTTTCCTGTTTTTTCTTTAAATTGGCCACGCTTGGACGATTTTCTTTTTTTGGCATTTGTACTAAAAGAAGGGGGAAGTATATAAAATTGCCTTTTAGACAGGCCTTTAAGCATAACATTAACTCTTCAAAGCTGACTCTTAAGCATAAGAAGCCATTCCATGGGCCTTTTTATAGATGTCAAAAATCCTGAAGGTTGTTTCCTTTGCTTTTTGTTCTGCAAGAGGCCTTAGATGCTCTTCTTCTGCAAAGGATTCTCTTCCAGGCCACCAATTTTTTATTTTTTCTGTTTTTCCTCCAAGTTCTTTACCAACACCGGCAGTATCGGTTTCAGCACTTGGCTTGTCATAGACACCGAATAGTGCTGCAAAAGGATTTGAGGTATCTTTTCTTTTTTCCTGTTTTTCGTTTTTTTCTTCGAGAAAAAAGTTTATCTCGTCCTGGATTTTTTCCAAGTTTTCCCCCGTGGCTCCTTCGATAAGTTTTAGGACATCTTCCATGTCAGACGCCTCGAGTTCTTCCTCAAATTTTTTTAGCTCTTCGGAATTTAGGACATATGCATTGAAGGTGATCTCTGCTCTTCCGCCAAAAGTATAATGCGCCTGTTGAGAAACACGCTGGGGAATGCCACGGAATTTAAATTCCACGAGGGTGCAAAAATAATAATCCCTCTTGGTTTTCATTCTTTCAAATTCCTTTGGGAGCATCCCTGAAAGGGCCTCTTCCTGCGGTTTTATTTTCTGTTTCCCAAGAAGGACTAGCTCCAGAAGAATCGTATTAAATGCCTTGACAAGCGCAGGCTCGCGCTCTCCACCGATTGATTTCATCTCGAGCTGCTGTGCTGCTCTAAGATAAGGCTTTGCCCAGCGGGCATAAAGCTTCATGGAATTTACCTGGCTTTGAAGATAACTTTTTTCCAGCTCATATCTCTTTCTTAATTCTTTTTCCGAGTGCTCCAACCAATCATTAAATTCAAGGACTCTCGGGCGAAGAATTCGCTTTACACGATCATTTAAGTCTAACTTATCGACATCCTCTACGTTTTTGGAAAAAAGAAAAGCATCAATTAGTGTCTGAAATCCTGCTTGGCCGACAGCCATAGCCTTAATACTGGAGTTTCCTTTGTTGATATCGACTTTGTCCATCCATATCTGTTTCAAGGCAAGTACGGCCGCCTCTTTTTTCTTTTCGTTTTTCAAGTCATCATAATTGCTTAATCTGATTCTGAATTCTTTAAGATCATATATGATATTCAAAACACTTCTAAGGACAGTGTTAACATCCCCGAGGATTTTTGTCCCCTGCTGCTGCATTACGGTTGCTCTCTGGCCCAGTTCAGCGAAATGTCCTGAACCAGGAGAGGAAGTGAAATTATCTATTATTTTTTCCGCGGCGAGTCCAAAATCATTCATGAGGTCGAGAATGAAGAAATAAACCGGCTCCAGAGTTTCTGAGGAAGAATCATAAACAAGTCCGTGTTTTGCAAGTGGCTGCTCCTTTATCTCCTCTGCCGGAATATTTGATGGATGTCTATATTTTTTTAAAAGCTCTCCACCGTTTTCTGCGTATTTCTTCGGGTTTATCTTTCCCAATATCTGGGTTATGGTAGCTACCATGGTAAGACACCTACGGTTTCTTGACCATCAACTTCCCTTTTCATACATTAATAGAGATTTGTCTGTTTAAAAAAGGTTTCTCTTATTTTATCTAAAAAAATGCTAGATTAAAAATAACTAAATTTAAAAATGAGGTACGCTTTTGTAAAACATGGGGCTTTTTGGTTTTGGGAAAAAGAATAAAGTGCTGGATCTTACCGAGAATTACAAAAGACAGGTAGAAAAAGCCGAGAAGAGGAGAGCTTTGCAGAAAGATTCTTCTGCTGGAGCAGGTCCTTTCTCTTTTTTTGATTCTCCTGCAGCCACCGGCTCTTCCTCCCCAAATGATGTTTTAGACCTTTCTTCAACAGAAGAGAAAAAGAAGAGGCTGGCAAAAAGGATAGCTGAAATGACAGAAAAGCTAGAAGACATGGGAAACCAGATTTATCATCTCCAGCAGAGGCTTGAGGTTCTTGAGAGAAAAAACGATATAAGAAGAGTTTAATATTAAGATTTATTAATATGGGTTTCTTTTTTGAATTATGAGATTAGAAACCAAGCGACTTATCTTAAGAAAGCCGAGATTATCAGATTGGAAAGATATTGTTGAGGGATGTAAGGATATGGAAGTCACAAGGTATTTGGCAATTGTTCCCTATCCTTATAAGAAAAAAGACGCAGTATGGTTTATCAAGGATTGCCTAAGAAAATGGATAAAAAAAGAGCAAACTGCTTACCCCTTTTTTATAGAGTTAAAATCAGAACAAAAAGTAATAGGTGTAATTGAGATTTTTGGATATACTAGACAGCATAAAGTTTGTGAAACCGGCTCTTGGATTAATAAAAGATATTGGAAAAAGGGATATATAACAGAAGCTAAAATTGCAGTTAATGAATTTGCTTTTAATAAGCTGAGAGTTAGAAAGATGGAAACTGGTGTTTACGAAAAGAATAAAGCTTCAAATGCCACTCAAAAAGCAATAGGTTATAAATACGAAGGTACAAGGGTAAAGCACCATATAACAAGGTCAACTGGGAAAATCCATGATGAGCATATTTATGGTCTTCTTAGAGAGGATTGGAAAAGAAACTTTCCAAAGTTAAAGAAAAAATTAAATGAGAAAATCAAGAAATTAACAAAATGAAAGACTTGGAAAAAAAGGCACGCGCTTATGCGCTGAAAAATGCGCTTAGCCATGAAGGAAAAGCGCAGACAGGAAGTGTAGTTTCTGCCCTTTTCAATGAAGGCCTGAAGCAAGAGGAAGCGAGAAGATTCGGAAAAGATATTAGTAAAATTGTCCGTGAAGTGAACAGCTTGACTTTAATTGAACAATCAAAGGAATTTGAGCAATTAAAGTCTTTGATTTCAGAAAGGCATGGCAGAGAAGGCCTGCCCGAACTTCCCGGCGCCAAAAAGGGGAAAGTCATCATGAGGTTTGCCCCTTCTGCTTCAGGCCCCTTTCACATAGGCCATGCCCTTACAGGCTCGTTGTCTTATTTGTTTGTCAGAGAATATGGCGGAAAGTTTTATGTGAGGATTGAAGACACAAATCCTGAAAACATTTATCCAAAAGCTTACGGAATGATTGAAAAAGAAAGCAAGTGGCTTTTTCCCGGAAAATTCCTGAAAATCCTGGTTCAGTCAGACAGGATGAAAATCTATTACGATTGCGCGGAAAAACTCCTGAAAAAAGAGGCGGCCTATGTCTGCACCTGCTCGCCGGAAAAGTTCAGGGAATTTGCGGAGAAACAGGAAAATTGTCCATGCAGAAAGTTAAATGTAAATGAGAATCGGGAAAGATGGAAGAAGATGCTTAGCAAGGGAAAAAACGCATTCAAAGAAGGAGAAGCGGTCTTAAGGTTTAAGTCACCCAACGGCATGAAAGACAAAAATCCTGCAATGAGGGACTTTCCCCTTGCCAGAATAAATCTCACAAGGCATGTCAGGCAGGGAAAAAGATACAGGGTATGGCCTCTGATGAATCTCGCTGTGGCTGCAGACGATATTGATGTAAAGATGACTCATATTATACGCGCAAAAGATCACAGAGACAATGCAGAAAGACAGAGAAGAATTTACATGGCTCTCGGTTTGAAATCAACTCTGCCATGGACAGGATTCCTCGGAAGGATACATTTGAAGGACATGGAACTGTCATCAACAAAAATGAGGAAGGATATAGAAGGCGGAAAATATTCAGGATGGGACGATCCAATGCTTCCGACAATCGCATCTCTGAAAAAGAGAGGTTACAAACCAGAGGCTTTCTGGAAATTTGCGGAACGGATTGGCTTGTCAGAAAACGACAAGGTTATGGACAGGGAAGAGTTTTTTAAATTACTGGATGATTTTAACAGGGATAAAAAGATTTTTAAATGATATTTTCTTAAATATAAGAGTAAAAAGAGGCAACATGAGGACGCAAAATAAAAAAGGTTTATCGGACATTGTTACCACAGTGATAATAATCGTTCTGAGTTTGGTCGCTATAGGAATTGTGTGGGTTGTCGTAAGAAACCTTGTTGAAGGCGGAGCAGAGCAGATAGATGTTAACCAGAAATGTCTCAGCGTCGAACTGAGTGCTCTTACAGTTAACGAAACTTCTTCGGGCGTATATGCTGTTACACTAAGGAGAGGTCCTGACAGTGAGGGAGATATTGGAGTGAAGGTTAATATCTTCCTAGGTGTTGCACCTAACAGTGGAGTTCTGGATTTCGGAACTGTCGGCGATCTCGATGCTATCGGAACAGTTACAAGAACAGTGAATACAAATACCGCAACACCAGTAAGTGGCGGGGACAAGATAGAATTCACGGCATTCTTCCTGGATGTTTCAGGAAACGAACAGCTCTGTTCACAGACCAAAAGTTTTGAATTTTAATTTTTATTTTTCTTATTCGGTTTTTATGACTTAGCACGAGCTTTGTAAGATTGATGAAGTTCCCTTTGAAAGAGCGGGAGCTAATCTAGAATTAGGAGAGAATAGATGGCTTGATTTAATTAAGATTTCTCCATAAAATGAATTAGTATCATTTCAAATTTTTCTTTGGCGACAAATTCTGAAAAAGAAATACTACCTATCTGTAAAAGAGGGAGGTCTTACTTATTCTCGATTTCTGGAAGAAAACCTGAACAAAGCAAATCAATGCGAACAAGTGCCTCGGCTCCTCCGTCACAAAACAGTTGCTGCTCGATGACATGCCACCCCGAGCCAGGGTTAAACGGATGGGGGCGAAGCCGAAGCTTGTACGCGAGGCGCAACCGGCCATTCACTTCCTCAATTTGTGAATCGAGCACTTCAAAATCCTCCGCGGATCCAAAACCAACTGGAAAGGTTCTCGATTACAGCGGCAGAACCGCTCCACTCAAACGAACCTGGTGGTAGGAGGGCGCGAAACTTTACATTCGGGCCCAAAAGAGTCCCCAGTTTTTTAAAGTCACGCGCCAGCAGTGTCCTCAGGAACGCTTCTCCTGTTGTTCGTAAATTCTTCATAGTTTGTTGTTTATTATAGCGCACCTAAAGGTTAACAGTCACTCGCAAGAAGGTAGCAGGTATTGAAGTGCCGCCGTCAGTGTTCTTGTTTTGCGCTTTCGCCAGTTCCAAAAGTTGGCTGTGGAACTCTTCCACTTTTCCGCTCTTTTGAGCCGCTTCGAAAGCGTTCATTGTTGGGCCATAGAATTGTCTAAATGATTCGATGACCTGTGTTGGGCTCTTGTCAGGCGATATAAAGGAGTACGTGTCCTTGACCATGGATATTTTCTCCTTGGGCACTCCGGCCTTGCCAAAACGCTCGATGATGTGAGTATCCACGCCCCACGTCATTGGACTGACGAAGCCTTCTGGAGGCGGAGGCATAAACGATGAGCTTATCTTCAGCAGTTGTGACACAAATGAAGTTGGATCGTTTGGGATCCAGTTACCCATCACAATGCGACCACCTGGCCTTGTGACTCGGACCATCTCCTTGGCGACGTCAAAGGGCTTGGGAGCAAACATGGCGCCGAATACAGAGAGGGCCAAATCAAACGAATGGTCGCCGACTCCCTGCAAGTTGCACGCATCTCCCTCTTGAAATGTCAGTTGGTTGAGACCCGCCTCCACAGCTCGTTTGTTCCCGGCGTCAACGAGGTTCTTGGCAATGTCGATTCCAACAACTTCAGCCCCCAAAAGGGCTAGAGGAACTGCCGTAGTGCCATCTCCGCAGCCGAGGTCCAAAACCCGTAGCGGCGTCGTTATCCCGAGAGACTTAACGACTGCTTCACCAGATTGACGCATGAAGGCGGCAATCTCGGTAAAGTCGCCTTTCTCCCACAATGCTTTGTTTGGATTCATATTTTTATTCTCTTTTAGTTGAATTTTAATTATCGACTTTTACAGTATTATATTTTTCTTAAGTTTATAAATATTCTTCAAGTTTAGGTGATGTTTACTTTACAGCTTACATATTAGTTAAACTTAAAAACCAGTTTTATCTGATAAGAGAATGACAGCTAAAGGCCGAGGTTGTCGGCACATCCATCACTGAAATCAATAAGGATTTTTCTAGTCGTAGCTGTCTTTGCCAGGTTTTTTCTGAGAAGATTTTTATACCATATTCAATTAAATTAAATTATGGCGGTTGTAGTATAATGGTAGTACGCTCGACTGTGGCTCGAGAAACGAGAGTCCGATTCTCTCCTTCCGCCCTTCAAAAATCGAAAGAGGTGAAAAAATGAAATTACTTTTTGTTTGCAAATATAACGCATTCAGAAGCCGTGTTGCTGAGGAATATTTTAACAAAGTAAAGACCAACAAGAAAACAAAGGCAATCAGCAGAGGGATCATAATGGGCCAGGATTCAGACAGTACCCAGAGGGGGATTTCAAAATCTATTATTGGAGTGGACATTTCAAAAAGAAATCCGCTGCCGTTAACATATCAGGACATGATAAATAACAATCTTATAATTGTCGTAGCAGATGATGTGCCCCGAATAGTTTTTAATTATCCTCTTCCTTCAATACAAAAGAAAATAGTAATGTGGAAAATCAAAGACGAGCAAGGTTTGAATAAAGAGAAGGTAAGGAGAATTGTCCTGAAAATAAAAAGAAAAGTTGATGACCTGCTTAAAAAACTGGAGAAAACAAAATGACACAAGAAACAGAGCCCGTAAAAGGATTTAGGGACTTCTCAGGAAAGGAAGCAGAGAAAAGAGCAGAAATAAGAAAAATCATAGTTGAAACTTTTGAGCAATATGGATTTGAGCCAGCAGAAACCCCTATTATAGAGCGGGAAGAGTTTGTCAGGGGAGAGAATGTTAATGACGAAGCGGTCTCGGATGTCTTTAGGCTGCAGGATAAAGGGAAAAGAGACCTTGCTTTAAGATACGAGTTCACTTTCCAGCTCAAGAGACTTATGAGAAATAAAAAGCTTCCATACAAAAGATATCAGGTTGGCCCTGTATTTCGGGACGAGCCGGTTTCCTCAAACAGGTTCAGGCAGTTTACCCAGTGTGAAGTCGATATTGTCGGCTCAACTATTAAAGACGAAGCTCAAATTTTAGCAACAGCAAAGGATATATTGGAAAAGCTTGGAATAAAATCCACAATTTATTTTAATAACAGAAAATTGCTGAATGAAATTCTCAAGGAACAGAAAATAAAAGACACCATAGAGGTTATCCGCGAAATTGATAAGCTGGATAAATTGAGTGAAAGAGAAGTTCAAATAAATCTCAGAAAGTTTGGCGCTGAAAAAATTCTGGGCATATTCAAGAAGCCGGAATCTTATTTTAAGAAATATGAATCGTACAGAGAGATTCTGGAGCTAAAAAGATACTGCAAATTGTATAACATAGACATTAAATTTCTCCCTTCCTTAGCTCGCGGGTTGAGCTATTATGATGGAACTATCTTTGAGATAAAGTCTGATATAAAAGAGTCTATTTTTGGGGGTGGGTCTTACACATTCAATAATGTCAAATCAGTAGGATATGGCGTAAGCATCGAAAGACTTGCGGCTGTTTCAAAAATAAGTCCCAACAAGGAAAAATATCTCATAATTTCATTAGGTAAGGATGAAGAGTCTATAAAATTAGCAAATAAGATTAGAAGCAAAAACAAAATCACATCAGTTTATTATGGAAAACCCTCAAGAGCGTTGGATTACGCAAATTCCTATGGCTTTGGAAAAGTCATCTTTGTTGGAGAGAAAGAAGTCAAGGCAAGGAATTTCAAAGTCAAAGACATGAAGACTGGAAACGAGGCTGTTTTGAAAATTTAATTTTATTGATTAACAGAAAAACCAAGCGCTAACCCCTTCTCCTTGATGAAATAAACACTAACAGTTTGTCTTTTTAATTCTGCAGGGGTTATTACATTTAATCTTTTTAATAAACCAGAGATTTCTCTAGTATTTGTCATTACAGGAGAAATTCCCCAATTATTTCCTTCAATATTCAAATAAAGACCTGCAGGACCAGAAAAACATCCAAAACGAGCACTAGTTATCTCACCATCTTGGATATCGAAAGACTTTAAACTGGGATTCCTAATGGCTCTCTCTACAATTCTTCTGTTTTGCGGAACAAAGTGATAAATTCTATAAATTTTGTTTTCCGTCATCCAATTAACCCATAAAGATGGCTTTAAATATTTTTATATAGTGCAAGAACCTCTCCTTAGATATGCGAGTTCGATTCTCGACAGGTCCATTTATTCTGAAACTAATGCGACTCTAAAATTTTTTTTAAGGCAATTTCTGCTCCGTTCAATACCAAACCATGATACAACGCAGAATTACCCTGTTGTTTAATATCTTCAATTGCCTGTTCTACGTAAACATTAATCTGTTCAGGGGTTAGATGCGGAAGAAACATTAGTTCTTCTTCATCTTTAAGTTTTTTTCTAAGAGGCTTCTTATATCATTTCTTAAATCAGAATCTTGAAATCTGAAATTGTATTCCATTTTTTATTTTTTAGTCAACCTCAATCTCCATCTTCCAGCTGTTGTCTTCGCCTGTAAAATCCGCGCCTGTGACCTTCAAAGGCCTCTTGAATAAAGGACAGTCAAGGACGAAAGATTCAAATTCCCCGCCTTCTCCCGCAACATGGATCTTGTATTTTCCGTTGAGCTTTGTGACATCGCGGATAAAATCTTCATCGATAACTCTTCCAAGCCAAGAGGCATTCAATGGATAGGCAGAGACGCCTGTTATTATTGCCTTGAACTTGTTTTCTATCAGCTCCTGAAGATATTGAAATTCGTCTTTGTGCCAAAGAGGATTTATGCATTCCAGGCCAAGTTTGCTACAGATTTTCTGTATTCTTGAAGCTTGATAGTTAGAGTGTAAAGCTCCTGTGACAATGCCTTTTATTTTGTGTTTCTTCATTGCTGTTTTTATGGCTTCTTCCAGGTCTTCTAGCTCCTTTTCCTTGATGCCTTTTGTATCTTTTGTTATTAACGGCAAACCCATGACCGCTGCCTGCGTCTCTGTCCTTTTTATAGAAGGAGTGTGAAACATGTAACTGTCGGGATTTTCAGAATGAAGAGTTATAAGGCACGCTATTTCGTGTCCTGCTTTTTTGGCAAGCCAGGCAGCCATTGTAGAATCTTTGCCTCCAGAAAACAACACACCTAATTTCATAAAAAAGAGACTCACTTGGAGTTTTTAAGCTGTTTTGTTGTTGAAAGCATACAACGAAAAATAGCCATGATAAAATAGAAATCTTAAAGGTGGTTATGAAAAGGGTATGTTGTGTTTTAGCACAGAAATTTTATTTTTCCCTCTTTCCATGAGGCTCACTTTCTTTAAATCCTGCAGAAGTTATTTCAATAAAATCGGCTTTTCCAATAAGTTGCTCCATTGTTTTGGCTCCAATATAAGTCATTCCAGAAGCTAGTCCTCCTAAAACTTCTCTAATTATCGGAGCTATAGGTCCTTTGTATGGAATCAGAGTCTCTGTTCCTTCAACGCTGATTATGTCTTCTTTCGATCCTTTATTTGTAAAACTGACATCGTAACTTGCAGAGCCTCTATAAAGCTTGAATTTATGGCCTTTTTTTTCAGTTATTTGCCCGGGAGTTTCGTCTGTTCCTGCAAGAAGAAACCCACACATGACAGTGTTTGCACCTGCACCTAGTGCTTTTACAATATCCCCCGACGTTCTTATTGCCTGATCTGCACAAATCGGTATTTCTCCTTGAGTTGCTTCATATGCATCCATTATTGCTGTTATTTGTGGTATGCCTGCTCCTGTCATCAATCTTGTGGTGCACAAAGATCCGGCTCCAATTCCAACCTTGATAGCATCTGCGCCCTTGCTTAAAAAATATTCAGCAGCATCTTTTGTTGCTATATTTCCTGCCATTACATCTATATTTGGATATTTTTCTTTCAGGTAATCAAGGGTTTTTCCTGCGTATTTGCTATGGCCATGGGCTATATCTATTACAAGAATTTCCAAGCCAGAATTCACAAGTGCCTTTGCCCTTTCTTCAACATCTTTAACACCTATTGCTGCAGCACAGAGCAGACCTTCTTTTTTTGCTTTTCTAACTTCTTCTGCCTGTTTTTCAATAGACATGAATCTGTGAATGACTCCAAGACCTCCTAATCTCCCAAGGGCAATTGCCATTTCAGATTCACAAATTGTGTCCATATTTGCAGCTAGGATTGGTATGCCTATATAATGATTTCTCGTAACTTTTGTTTTAAAAGAAACATCTCTTCTAGAGAGGATTTTGTTGTATTTAGGGACTAGAAGCACATCGTTAAAAGAATGACCTCTTCCAATTATCCTTGCCATGGCATATTTTAATTAGATATGCACATTTATAACTTTTTAGATTTATGAGTACTATTCTAAAAATAGGTTATTTATTCAGCCATTTCTCCAAGAGGATTTTGAAAATCTTTTTTTATCTTGCCCAGCCTTTTCTTTTTCTCTCTGTCAAAATCTTCTGTTTCTTCTTCATATTCTCTTTCCATCTCTTGCTCTAATTCTTTCTTAAGTTCTGCAAAGGGGTTTGGATTGTTTGCAAGGTAAGTTTCCTTGAGCCATATGTGGAAATCGTCGAAAGGTTTTTCCTGCTCAAGCCATACTTTTTTCTGATTGTCAAGGTGCAATAATGGGGAGAAAGAAAGTATCCTGTTTTTCCTGTCGGTTCCTATGAAATCTGTGAAAGATACCTTTGTCTTGTGTTTGTTTTCCCTGAAGTGCTGCAGAAGCCTTTCATATAACTCCCTTATCTCGTTTTTTATATTGAATTTTTTCTTTGGAAGAGAAATATCAATTTCCCTGAGGGCATTTGTATTTATTATTTCTTTCTTAATCCTCCTGTTTTCCGTGGCGATGGCCTTGTTCAGGGATTCCAGGAGCTCCTGTAAAGTCACACGCCGGAATCTTGGCATAGGACTTTTTGGAATCAGCCCCGGAATTTCCTCTTCCAGGTTTATGCTAAAGACAGGATTGCTCTCAAGACCGACTTTGCTCGAGGCATTTTTGTCTCCGAAAAGGATTTCGTCTATTGATTTTATGTATTTATTCAGAAGAATCTCTGATTTTATCCTCAGAAGAAAGGCTGCGGCCAGAAGAACCTTGCTGGAAACAAAGAAATCTGCTTCTTCCAGGCTTCTTATCTTTTCCAGGTATTTATCTGTAAGTATGGTTATGTTTATATCCCAGGGGTCTAGCTGCTCTGTGTTTATTAGGTCATAAATCATTTCCTGCCATCCAATTTCCCTGCTAAACAATAAATCGTGGAGCTGTTCTTGTCTGACAGAGCCATGTTCATCTCTTTTCATTGGACTCATAATGATATGAAACTTATAAAACTTCTGAGTTCTGTAGTGCCTAATATTCAAGGTATGTAGTGCCTATCTTGCCTTTCTGTAGTGCCTAACGATAGAGGTTTGTAGTACCTATTTGATTTTGGGTTTCACCCCTTTAAACTAATTATTGAATGTCATTTTTGAAGAGTAACAGTAACGAAAGATTTATATACAAGTGCATCTTCCACATTTCATCACCTCTTTTTCCCCAGGAGACGCTTCAGGGCCACACTAATTTAAGAGGTTCTGAAGCACTCCCAGGGTTCTAAAAAATTTTAAAACCAGGGACAAAAGGAGATGATTACATTCAAAAAAAGTCGTGGAATTAAGCATTTAGTTTTTATTATCTGCTCCCACGCATTATATTCATTTAATTAAAAATGAAAGTGCAGGCTTATTAAGATTTCATTATTTTTGTGATTTCTTGCCTGCGTGATTTTTATGTTTATTTCTTTTATTCAACAAAATCCAAAAGATTACTAAAATTAAAGCCGTAATTATCGCGGCTTTACCCAAATCTACATTCGGCCAATAGCACCATATTCCGCCAATTTTTGCGCAGAGAAAAGGGATCATGTTTTATTGTCTTTCCCAGTAAACTCAGAGTAATGGCATTTTCCGCAGTAAACCCTGTCCTTTGCAACCATTAAAAAAACTCCGGGCCCGCATCTGGGACAGGATCTTGCTCTTGTAATTGAATCTCCGTGAACCTGGTATTTTGCATATTTCCTGCTGGTTGGCTTGTTCTTGTGCGGTTTTTTTCCTTTCTTTTCCTTAGGCATTTTTATCTCCTAAAAATGACTTCGCCAATTTTATTGGCGTCGTAGGCATTTTATTGTTTTTCTCCAGTCTTTGTCCCTTCCTCTTTCTTTAAATTGACGTCGCTACGGCGATTTTCTAACTCGGCATCGCTAGGACGAGCTTCCTTCTTTTTCTTAAGTTCAACTATTTCTTTTTCTTCTTTTGACTGGTAGATGTTAGCTTCTATACTAAACTTCCTGACTCCAAAACTTCCCTTTATTCCAAGGATTTTTATGGTTTCAGGAGAGGCAGAAAACTTTTTTGAAAGAAGTTCAAGAATCTGTGCCCTGCTCGGGGTTTTTTCCGATTCTATTACTGCTTTTATTTCTTTTCTCCCGAACAATGGGTTATTTTTTTCTTCTATAATTTTTAGGGTCATTTTCCTTTTTCGTCTTTTTATTATCTGGTTTTGATGGCAAATTTTCCTTTTTCTTTTATATTGAGTTTTTTGGCGATTTCTGATTTTTCCGGGTTTAATACCTGAATTTTTCCCTTGAACCCCTCTGTGAATTCTTTGGAACCACATCTGGGGCACTTGTCCCCTTCATAAATAGTGTTGCAGACCTTGCAAGCTCTTTGTTTCATTTTATGAAAATAAGTTGGAATCTCTGATTTACTTTTTGTTTTGCCATTTTAACCAAATATCAAAGGAAGGCCCAGCACTTTTTCTAATTCTCCATGTGCTTTAGGTATATTTTCACTAATAATAGATAAATAATCCACATGAACAATAACAGTTGCTCCAAAACAATGATACGTTTCTCCATTAGTACTTCCTAAATGGATATCTCCTATATAGCTACATCCTAGAGAGTTTGGTCCAATTTTTTCTTCCATTAATTTTTTTAAATCGGTTTTTTTCCCAGGATCGGTATCTCTTACAGTAAATATTTCTAGTTCTACCATATTTCCGCTTTGTAAGATTAGTTGACCAATTCCCATTTTATTTTTTCTTTCTTCCCTTCCCTTTTCCTTCCTTTGCCTCTCTCAATCCTTCCCTTTCTGCCTTCTTCTCCTCATTTTCTCTTTTTATAGAATCTTCTTTTATCCAATCTAGTTTTCCAAGCCCTGGTTGCCTCATTGTCAGACCAATTTTTGGCTCTCCTCCTTTGTGGCTTATCGCAACTATTCTTGCCAGACACAGGTCTCCCTGTTTAAGGACTTTTTTGCTGGACTTTCCGGTAAGGGTGTTTGTCTTGCTGAAGCTGACATAGTCTTCCATTGTTTGGCTTATATGGATCATTCCCCTCATTGCTCCGACATCTATAAACGCACCGAAATTAGCTATTTCTGAAATAATTCCCTGGACAAGCTCGTGAAGCTCTGGCTTCCATACTAAAATGGTGAATCTCGAGTTGTAATAAGCTGCTCCATCGCCAGGGATTATAATTCCTTCACCAACACTTAAGACATCTATCACAGAAACTACTTTTCCGAGTTCTTTGTCGTAATAATTGGCATATGTTTCTCTAAGCTGTTTTTCTACAGCCTCAATTGTCGGAATTCCAAATAGCCTTGGCTCCACTCTTATATAATCTTCAACTTCAGTGAAGTAGAACATTTTCCTGTTAATCCGTAAGAGGTAGTAAAAAATGCTTTAAAAAGGTTACTTAACACTTAAAGACAATAATCTTTTTAAGGTTCAATCTTATGGGATTTTTATGGCTGAAAAGAGCATAAAACCAAAGAGATATATTAGGATTGGATTTGTACTGTCCAGATTTGAATCTGAAATGGCGGAAAATACCATTTATGTAAGTCTTAGACTTAGAAAAAGAGGCTTAATGATTGGTGCTCGAGCTGTTTCAAAAGAAGAGTTTAATTATAAAGCAAAATATGGAACCATGCAAAGAGGTTCTGGAAGAGTTGCAAGTAACGAAAGAGGAATCACAAGATATATGAATTATGAAGAATTTATACAAATGTTAGTTAAAGAAAATAATGGCCAGATTATTAATAGATATATTGATGATGGAGCAGAACTAGCCAGAAGAATTGAGGGAATAGAAGGAATATTGATTGGTTTAGATTAAATAATCTCCAGCTTCTTTTTGTTTCTTATTACCATCTTCGGATTTTTTATTTTTTTCTTAAGGCCCGCATCCAAGGTGGCTACGACGCTCTGAGGATTTTCTCTTGCAAACTTTAAAATTGCAGTGTCAGCGTCCTTACTTGGAATCTTGACCAAATGAAACCTTTTCTTTTCCAGTATATTCAATGCAAGCTGTGCGCCAAGCCCCATAAGTTCGTCAATCGCCTGGTCGGGAATTACTATCTTAAAACCTTCATGCTCAAGTTCTTCAAAAAAATCTATTTTCTGCCGAACACATGTAAGGATAAAACTCGTGTCAAGAATGACCTGTCGCATGTATTATTCAGGAAAAAACGATATAAAAACTTAAGTAAGCACTTGTTTCTCAAGAGGCATATGGACTGGCATCTGTAAGGAAATTGTATTGGGGATTGTGTACAACTTTTCTCCCATTTATAGGAATCGCTGTTTTATTAGGAAAAACAATGAGGTTTTCTAAATCTCTATAACTTTTTTGTATTGAAATTTCCCCTTGCGGAACTACAAGTATAGAATTTTTTGTTGTGGGTTTTACAAAATCATGGTTGCACACATGTAATAGAAGAACAGTATATTGGTCACCTTGCTGATCAATCCATTTCTGAACAAGATGCTTCCTGAATAAATCTCTAAATTTCCAAATTCCTCCAGAACTGCTGCCATGCGCATCTAAAATACCCACTTTTAAATCTTTTTTAGAAATTCCTTTATAATCTGCACACAGATTCAAAAAATAATCTCTTTCTTCTTTTTTTCCAAAACTTAATCCTAAACGATCATATATTCCTTCTAAATGATGATTTAGTGGGAAATCCTTTCCTAAATAACGAAATTCAGGGTACAAACTAAGAAAATATATTTCATTACTTATATGAATGTCATGATTAGGCAATCTTTCTATACGCATAAAAATATGGAGAATCTTAAGGTTTAAAGGGTTTGTGGTTAATATTAACTATAAAGTAGTAAAGAATGTGGTCTTCTTTTATTAAGTTTAATCTTTTTTAATTATACAAATAAATCATAGACTTAACATTTATTAATATTAATTTCTATTTTGTTACATGCAAGAGAGAGGGAATGTTCTTAGGATTTTTCAGGAAACAAAAGAGGCTGTTGAAATAGGGGATTCTGCAAAGATAAAAAATCTAAGCAACCAGACAAACAACACAGCTGCCCTTACGAATGATCCAGATAATATTGCCGCTGCAGTCATTGTTTATTCTTTGAGCAAGATAATAGAAAGGGCAGATTATAAGAAGCTTTCTGGATGGAATAATTTCTATGAGAAATATATCACCTGTGTTGATAATATAGTACTTTCTATAAAGAAAGAAGATGATGGATTATACAGAAAACACATAAAAATGCTGAGGGAAGCGATAGAGAAACTTTCTGGCAGTCTCAAATACTATATTAAGGACGTTTTTAGAAAGGCGAGCATAAACAGAGCATCAAAGATCTATGAACACGGAATTTCTATGGAAAAAACAGCCAGCTTGCTGGGGATAACTATGTTTGAACTGGCAAGTTATGTGGGGCAGAAAGAGTTTAGAGATGTCTCCCAAATAAAAACAATAGATGTGAAGGCGAGAATTAAAACGGCCATGGAGATGTTTGAATGAAAAATAAAAAAGAAAAATCCAATGAAGAAATTTTAGAAGTTGTGGTATCTGCACTTATTATTAATAAAGATAAAATTTTACTTATTAAATCTCATAAGTGGGGAAAATTTTATCTCTTTCCTGGAGGACATGTAGAACATAATGAAACAATTTTTGAAGCCGCTAAGCGAGAGGGAGAAGAAGAAACAGGGCTTACATTAAAACCACTTTACTGTGTTGGTGTTGGTGAATTAATTAATGACCCATCTTACTATAGAAAAGCACATTTAGTTTATTTTCATGTTGTATGTAGAGCATTAAGTAATGAAGTTAAATTAGATAATAGAAAATTAAATGATTTTATTTGGATGTCTCCTAAAGAAGCATTAAAGTTATCAAATCTATTTCCTGGGATAGACAAAACAATTGAAAATTATCTCAACGGAATAAAAATAAGGATTGGTAAGTAAAACATCTAAAAAATGAAACAGCAAAAACCAGAAAGCAAAGCAATTTCGTCCAAGCTTGGCCAAAATAAAGCAATTGTTTTCGATTCCGGAGTCCTGATAAGCTTTTCAATGAATGGAATAACAGGCATCATAAGAAGGCTTAAGGGAGTTTTTCCAGGCAAATTTCTTATAACCTCTGAAGTAAAGAGGGAGGTTATTGACGTTCCTTTAAGGATAAAAAAATTTGAGCTTGAGGCATTGAATATCAAGGCTCTTTTGGACGAGCGTGTTATTGAGCTTCCCAGCAGTATTGGAATAAAGGATTCCGAAATTGAAAAAGCAGACAATGAAATGCTCGGGATTGCAAACTCGACTTTCAGCGGAAAAGGGAGAGAAATACATATTCTTGACCACGGGGAAGCTTCCTGTCTGGCTTTGAGCAAAATTCTTACTGAAAAAGGGGTAAAAAATGTGATTGCAATAGACGAGAGGACAACGAGGCTTCTTGTTGAAAGGCCGGAAAACCTGAAAGGCATTTTTGAAGACAGGATGAATACAAGAGTAACGATAAAAAATCAAAATTTGAAATTTTTCAGGGATTTCATGATAATAAGGTCTGCAGAGCTCGCCTATGTGGCTTACAAAAAAAATCTCCTTGACCTCAAAAACGGGCTGGTTCTTGACGCGCTTCTCTATGCGCTGAAGTTCAAGGGCGCTGCAATTTCAGGCGATGAAATTGAACAGATAAAGAGGATTGGGTGAATTTTAAGGCTTCGCGAGATTTGTTAATATCTCGAGTATGCAGACTAAAGTTATTTAGAAAGCATTAAAAATCAAATTATTCTGATAAACACAGGGGTCTGTAGTTCACCGTCAGAATACCTGGCTCCAGCCCAGGAGAAAAGGGTTAAATTCCCTTCAGACCCATTTTTATATTTATTATAAATCATTTCGTCCAAGCTTAATATTTATAAATCAGCTTCATATATATGAAACATGGCATCATATCCTCCAGGACCACAAAAAGCAAAGCTTGACTATAACGTAGACAGAAAAGCCTACGATGATTTTGTCAGGGCATGCAGCAGAAAGGGATTTGCTCCCCAAGTGATTCTTGAACAGGCGATGAAGAAATTCACACAGACAGGGCAAATTTAAAAAATATTTTCACAAACTTTATAAATAACGTCCGCAGAATAAGATTATGATATGGTGGATTACTGGCATAATAGCACTCATTGTCCTAATATTTGTCCTTTATTACAACAGGTTCGTGACTCTGGAAAACAGGGCGGATAATTCTCTCAGCCAAATTGATGTTCAGCTGAAAAAGAGAGCTGATCTTGTTCCAAATCTGGTTAATTCTGTTAAAGGATATGCCAAGCATGAGAAAAGCATAATGAATGATGTAACAAAAGCCAGGCAGGCTCTTCTGAAAGCCCCAACCTTTGAAAAAAGAGTAAAAGCTGGGGCAGAATTAGAAAAATTCATAGGAAGATTATTCGCAATAGCAGAAAACTATCCCCAATTGAAAGCAAACGAAAATTTCCTTCAACTGCAGCAGGAACTTGCGGCAATAGAAGACAAGATTGCTTATGCAAGGCAGCATTACAATGATTCAATTCTAAGCTATAACAATCTGACAAAAAGATTTCCGGGAATGTTTTTTGCTTCTTTGTATGGAAGAAAAGAGAAGAAGTATCTTGAAATCCCGGCAGAAGAAAGGGCTGTTGTTAAGGTTGAATTTTAGATGATTGGATTATTTTATTAGTCTAATAACATCCCATAGCTAGATTTAACTAAGAAAACGCCTTACTTATTATAGATTAAGAGTATATTGTTAATCTAAACAAGTTAATAATGAAATATTAAGTTAGAGGAGTTATTTCTAAGTAAATACTTTAAAAATCAGATGTGCTTCCTAAGTTTTTCCTCAAAATCCTCTGCAGGCATGGAGCCTATGAACTGGCCTATCTGTTTGCCGTCCCTGAAAAGAACAAAGTTTGGTATTGAAAAAATCCTGAATTTATGCGCGAGGTCATGGTTTTCATCAACGTTTATCTTTCCAAATTTGATCTTCCCCCTGAATTTTCTTGAAAGTTCTTCCATTACCGGGTCCATAATAACACATGGCATGCACCAGTCTGCCCAGAAATCTATGAGGACAACTCCCTTTTTGGTGAAGCTGTCAAAATCTTTTACATTTTCCAGTTCAGTAACCATCTGTGCCATTTTCCTTTAGATAAGAAGAGAAATCATTTATAAAAGTTTTCTTAATCCTTAATCCTGTTTAATTATTGTTTTCTTAAATAAGTCAGGAATGAGTAAGGAATTCCGTTCTCACTCAAATCACCCTGATTAAGAATCATGCTCCATTCTTCCCAGTTAGTTTCGGGAAAGAAAGCATCTCCATCAAAATACTGATGAATCCTTGTCAGTTCTATCCTGTTTACTAAAGGAAGGAACAACCTGTAAATTTTTTCTCCTCCGATGACATATGTATCCTGGTTATCTGATAATTTCAACGCTTCCTCCATGTTCCTTGCAACATGAATTTTCCCGCCAGGATTAAGAGTTGTTGAAAGAACAATATTCTTTCTTTGTGGCAGGGGCTTCCCCAAAGTTTCCAGGATGAATTCATATGTTTTCCTTCCCATAATCAAAGGATGGTTTATTGTAATGTCCTTGAATCTTTTCATATCTTTTGAAATATGCCAGGGCGTTTTTCCTTTTAGGCCGATTACATTATTCTTTGAAGCAGAAACAATTATTGCCAGATTCATTTAAACAGCCAATGTCCTCTCTATTTTTGCCTCCGGATTATATCCCTCAAGGACAAAATCATCTATTCTCAAATCTTTGTAATGCTTATCGGCAATTTTTATTCTTGGCAATGGCTTTGGAGTTCTTGCTAATTGTTCAATAATCCCTGTAACATGGTCCATTCCCTCTTTTCCCCTGTCTTCCGGAGGAGATGACATGTTTATCCATTCAAGAGTTTCCAGATGCTCTTCAAGACCATTTACATTTATGACTCTGCTCTTTAGCTCTTCCAGATTTTTTTGATACCATTTTGCCCTTTCGCCTGCCCCGCAATAGAAATGAACATCTCCAAACGTATGCACAAAATCCCCGACTTCTAATCCCAGCTGTTTTGCAAAAATTGTTGTAAGCATGGAATAGCTTGCAATATTGAAAGGAACTCCAAGAAACATGTCGCATGCCCTTTGATTAAGCATCAAATCTAATCGTTCTCCATCAGAATTAAACTGGAAAATTGTATGGCATGGAGGCAAGGCCATGTTTGGAACTTCTTGGGGATTCCAGGCAGTAACCATATGTCTTGCGGAAGCAATATCTTTTTTCATGCCTTGAATCACAGATTCAAGTTGGTTTATTCCGTTTGGATCTTTCACGTAATAATCTTCTTTTTTTCCATTAATCTCAACAGCAACAGGAATAAACTTTGGCCAGTGAATCCATTGTGAACCGTAAACAGGCCCTAAATCTCCCCATCTTGCAGCAAATTCAGAATCTTCTTTTATTCTTTTTGCATATTCGTCTCTTGCAGCAACCCATGGTTCAGAATACTTTTCAAATTTCTGTGAAAATATTCCTTCCTTAACCATATTCTGGAGGTTATGGTTAAAAGAATCATCGTCCCAGATGTGGACATTGTTATCAGCGAGATATTTTATATTTGTCTTTCCGCTGAAAAACCAGATTAATTCATGGGCGACTGTTTTGAAGCCCACTCTTTTTGTTGTCAGCAAAGGAAAGCCTTCCTGGAGATTGTATCTGTTTTGATATCCAAAAAGATAGATTCTTCCAAGCCCTCTTCTCTCATTGAATTTAAACCTTGAAGATTTTGAAGAAAGGATTTCTTTCGAATGATCCATATATTGTTGTACCATTTTATTATTTAACTATTTTTTATGTTTGTATTTCTTTTTTTCCTTCACTTGTAACTCTTCCATCCTGGTGCTGTCCCCCATAACCTCTATTTATATCACCGAGAACAGCTTCAAAAACAACATTAAACATTCTTGCGCCTAATTCAAATTCAAAATCCTGATTGCCAAGATTTCTTAAGCCAAAAGTTAATTTTCCTTTGTAACCAGGATCTGTCTTTGTGCAAAGAAGAGCAATGCCCCCTCTCTGTAGACTGCTTCTTGGATAAATAACAGGCATGAGATATACAGGGGACATTCCTTCTCCAATTTCAACTTTTTCTTTTGGTGAATGTATGGTTTCCATAGTCGTAACTAAGAAATAATCTCCTGGTTGCATCATTATTCTTTTATTTCCATCACTATCAAAACTTGCTATTTTTTCTGTCTTAGGGCTGGATCTTCCATGTATTCCAAGAAAGCTGCCCTCTCTCAAGACATGAACTTCCCCAACTCTTAAATCCAGACCAACTCCCTCAGGATTTTCCCTGTCTCTTTCTCCAAGGCCCTCAACCAAGTTGTATTTTTCGTTTAATTCCAGGACTTTGAGAGCAGAAATTATCATTTTAAATTTTTAGTAAAAAATAAAACCGGTTTAATTTTATAAAGATGATTGTGGTGTAAAATATCTCATTGGCCGCAACCGCCTAATCTGTCACCGCAATTATCACATCTATAACAATTTGGGCTGTATTGCACCATTATCTGTCCGCAGCCGCCGCAAATTACTCCTCTGGAATTATTGTGCTTTTCCTGTCCGTTTTTCTTTATCAATAAAGCAGCCAAATCGCCCTCTCTAAATTTTTCAAAACCTCCAAGAATAGGGTCTGCAAGAACCTGATCCACATCCCATGGGTCTATTTTATGTCTCAAATGAGTCATAAATGCTCCATTTCCAAAACCTCTGAGTTGTTTGATATCAACTTTTTCAGGATCATTTGCTTCTTCAGTTCTTCCAAGATATTCAAGAGCTAAAAACTTTGCAGCAAAATCCAAAGGAGAATTCGCTGATTTGATATATGGATGTCCTGAAACTAAACCCTGTGGCTCAAAAGTCTGACCTCTCCATTTTTTAACAATTCTTTCAAGAGGAATTCCTCCCTTAAGCATAGTTGAGGCATCGATTCCGGCGATTTCAAGCAAAGCTTTCATTGCTGACCCTGACTTGTATGAAGCAAAAAGCAATTGCCCTGGCCTTCCGTCAGTATGTTCGCTGACTATAAGATGTATTGGTGTTCCGTTTATTTTAACTTCTGTTTCATAAGCTATTCTCAAGTCTGGCAGGTCTTCCTTCTCCCCTCTTCTGAAAACTATTTTTTGAGCGCCTCCAAAATCTAAGGCACTTACTGCCTTGCTGTTATTTCTGAAAACAGCCATGGCCTTTAGTCCTAATTGATGGCCAAGCAAATAACCATCATGAATATCTTTTACTGTAGCACTATCGGGCAAGTTGCAGGTTTTTGAAACAGCTCCAGAAAGGAATGGTTGGACAGCCCCTAACATTTTTACATGCCCATCAAAGGGAATTGCCCCAACACCATTCTTATTTCCAAAAGCAGTATCAAAAATAGGAAGATGCTCTGATTTTATATGTGGGGCATTTCTTACTGTGTTTTCTTCTCCGATATGTTTAGAAATGTCTCTTATTTCTTGGTCATTATATCCGAGATTCCCAAGGGCATTTTCTACTTCTCTGTTTGCAAGATGTAATGTTCCTCCTCCGGCAAGATTCTTCTTTATCTTCAATGAAATTGCAGGCTCAATGCCTGTGGTATCGCAACCCATCAGATAAGCTATTGTGCCTGTAGGAGCAAGAACAGTTGTTTGTGCGTTCCTGAATCCGACGTTTTTTCCTCTTTCAATGACTCTGTTCCATGAATTATACGACTCATTTTTCAAATTTTCAGGAACATGCTCCCATAAAATGCCTTCCAAATTATTTTTATGCTTTTTCATTACATCAAGCATAGGTCCTCTATTAAACTCAAAATGTGTAAACGTGCCTATTTTTTCAGCCATGTCTGCAGAAGCTTCATATGCTGTGCCTGTCATGAGGGCAGTAATCGCCCCGGCTATTGCCCTGCCTTTTTCAGAATCATAAGGAATCCCTTTTCTCATCAATAGCGCGCCAATATTTGCATATCCGACTCCTGTTGTTCTAAACTCAGGGCTTATCTCTGCTATATCTCTTATAGGATAAGAAGCAGCATCGTTTATTATGTCTGCCGCTATAGTTGTAAGCCAAACAGCTCTTTTGAATGAATCAATATCAAAATTGCCTTTTTCATCTGCGTAAGCCAATAAGTTATGGGAGTTCAAATTGCATGAAGTATCATCTAAAAACATGTATTCAGAACATGGATTGCTCGAATTTATTCTCCCTGAATTTTTAGAGGTGTGCATTTCCTGAATTTTTGTTTCGTATTGAACTGCAGGATCCCCAACACGCCAGCTACCGAAAGCAATTTCCTGAAGAACTCTTCTTGCAGAAATTTTCTTGACAGGGGCACCGTCTTTTATCCTTTGCAATTCAATTTCTTGATCTTTTTCAAGAGCATCAAAAAATTCATCATCCAAACGAACAGAAATATTTGTATTCTGAAATGCTACAGTCATTGTTGCTTCTCCTTCCATGCCTCCAGAATAACCGTTTTCCATAAGAATCTTGGCTTTTTTGTCTTCTACAGCCTTGCTCCTGATGAATTCCATTATATCAGGATGTCTATACCTCATTGTTGTCATCCTTGCTGCCCTTCTGCTTTTGCCGCCTGATTTGACAGTTCCAGCAAAATCATCATAAACTCTCAAAAAACTTACTGGACCAGAAGCAAATCCTCCCCCAGCAAGTGCTTCCCCCTTACTTCTTAAAACACCAATTTCTTGTCCTATGCCGGACCCTGAAGAAAATACTCCTGTTTCATGAACACCATGCATAGCAATTGACTCTAAATCATCTATTGGCCCTTTTATGAAACAGGCGTGGCATTGTGGGTGCACATTATTTCCCTTTTCAATTTTCTCAATTTTTCCTGTCTTTGGGTCTCTATGATAATTAATTCCTTTGCTTCCTTCAACTTCATACTCATGAAAAATCCCTGCGTTAAATTGAACAGGAGAATTGAAAGCAAATCTTCTGTTAATTTGTAACCATCTTAACTCATCTGCAAAAGCCTGTTTATCTTCCTCTGTTGCAAAGTAACCCAGTCTTGCCCCTTCTTCAACGACAAAATTAGTGACTCTTTCAATGAGATGCTTTGGTGAAAATTCATGTTCTCTTCCAATCTTTTGCTTTAATTTTTCTTTCCATTTTTTATGGGCTGGCTTAAATAAATATTTGTCTCCGACAATATCATTTGCATTTTGATCGCCCCATGAAACTGGAAAAACAGCCTTTTCCATGTGAAAGCTTCTGCCCTCTCCCTTATCAATATGAAGAGTTATTTCATGATAAGGACCGACGCTTTCAAAAGGATCTTCACCAGGCTTTGAAAAATATCTTTTAACAGTCAATCCTTGCGGAGATTCCTGTTCAACATGATAAACTCTTCCTATGTCTAATCTATCAAGATATTCTTTGTCATCAAAAGAGTAAACGCGGATTTGCCCATTGTCAACAGCATCTTTCAATTTAAGAAAAGAAAGACCACCTTCATTATGAACTAAATCGTAGGCATCCTGTAAAGGAATGTGCCTTTCTCTGTGATATGATTTTATCTCTGTTCCAGAAAAAGCATAGGCTCTTTGCTCCAAGTCTTTTGACTGAGGAACCAAGGCTAAGTTTCCACCATTTGTACCACGAGAAACTCCAGCTTCACCCATCTTACAACTCCCTCAACTCTTTCTTAAAAGCTTTTATGTCCTGAAAATCCCTGTAAACAGAAGCAAACCTGATATATGCAACATGGTCAAGTCTCTTTATTTTTTTCATAACCAATTCTCCAATAGCAGAGCTTTTCACCTCTTTTTTTCCGTGTCTCATCAGATGTTCCTCGATTTCATTGATCATTTTTTCAATCCTTTCTTTTGCCACAGGCCGCTTTTCAAAAGCCCTCTCAATCCCTGCCTCCAGTTTTTCCCTGGAAAACTTTTCCCTGCGACCGTCCTTTTTTGTCACATACAGGTCGCTTCTTCCCAGTTTTTCATATGTAGTGAAGCGCTTTTTGCACTTCAGGCACTCCCGCCTTCTCCTCACACCTTCAGGAGAGTTTCTTTTGTCGGTGACTCTGGTTTTTCCAGAGCAGTATGGGCAGTCCATAACGATATACAATATATTGTATCTTATATATTTTTTGTTTCCTGTAAATTGTATAAGACAAAATTTCAATATTAAGTGGTATTTAAATAATTCTAATTACTTTAATATGGTTACAAATTTAATCAATAAAAATTCCTTTTTAGTTAAAACATCATCTTTTAAAACTCAGCCATTCCTATAAAAACATGACAAAAATAATAAGAGCAGAGCAGAGCACAGAGGAAGAAATAAAGAAAATACTTCATCCTCTTGTTACAGAATGGTTTTTTTCAAAATTCTCGGAATTTTCCCTGCCGCAGAAATACGGCGTTGTTCCCATCTGGAAAAGAAAAAACATCCTGATCTCTGCAGAAACAGGCGGAACAAAAACCCTGACGGCTTTTCTTTCAATCCTCAATCATCTGATAATCTTGGCTGAAAAACAGGAACTCAAGAACAAAGTTTATGCGGTTTACACCTCTCCCCTGAAGGCGCTGAGCAATGACATTCACAAAAATCTTATAGAGCCTTTGCACGAGATAGAAGAACTTGCTGCAAAAAAGGGCATAAAGCTTCAAAAAATCCGCATTGCTTTGAGAACAGGAGATACAACAACATATGAAAGAACAAAGATGCTGAAAAATCCTCCCCATATCCTAATAACAACCCCGGAGTCCCTTGCGATAGTCCTTACAAGCAAGAATTTCGTCGATAACATGAAGGAAGTTGAATTCTGCATCGTTGATGAAATTCATTCCATGGACAACAAACGCGGTGCCTATTTGAGCCTGACTCTGGAAAGGCTGAACGAAGTTTCTTCTGTCTGGCCTGTAAAAATCGGGCTGAGTGCCACAATAGAGCCCATGGACGAAGTTGCTAAATTTCTCACCGGTGTTTCAGACGACAGGGAAGTTGAAAGTGCAAAAGTGGACCTTAATAAAAAAATAGATATCCAGGTTCTTTCTCCTGTTAAGAACATAATAGAAGACGAAGGCCTTCATTCGAAGATGTATGTTTTGATTTCAAGGCTTATTTCTGAGCATAAAACAACTCTGATTTTTACAAACACGCGTTCTGGGACAGAAAGGGTCGTGAGTTATCTTAAAGAAAGATTTCCTACAGAATATGGTGATGATAACATAGCAGCACACCACTCTTCTCTGAGCAAGGAACACAGATTTGACATAGAGGAAAAGCTTCGGCAGGGAAAACTGAAAGTTGTTGTCTGTTCTACAAGCCTTGAGCTTGGAATTGATATAGGATATATTGATTTAGTTTTAATGCTTGGCTCTCCAAAATCAAGTTCAAGGGCATTGCAGAGAATGGGTCGCGCTGGTCATCAGCTGCATAACATTGCAAAAGGGAGATTCATAGTCTTAGACAGAGACGATCTCGTTGAATGCTGTGTCATACAAAAAGAGATGATGGAAAAAAGAATCAACAAAGTAAGATTTCCAAGAAGATGCCTTGATGTTCTTGCACAGCAGGTATTTGGGATGGCCATCTACAAAGTCTGGAAAGAGGACGAGCTCTTCAGGCTTATCAGGAAAAGCTATTGCTATTCAGACCTCACAAGGGGAGATTTTCTTGATATCATTTCCTATCTTTCAGGCGAATATTCGCTGGAGAAGAACAATATCTATGGAAAAATCTGGTATGACAAGGAAACCAAGGAAATAGGAAAAAGAGGGAAACTTGCCCGTGTTCTTTATCTTACAAACATAGGAACAATCCCAGAGGAATCTTTCATCAGGGTCAAGATTACAGGGACAGAAGAGCCTGTCGGAATGATTGACGAGACCTTCCTTTCAAGAATGAAGAAAGGGGATGTCTTTGTCCTCGGAGGAAAAAAATACCTTTATAGGTATACAAGAGGAATGAATCTCTATGTTTCCTCTGAAGTTGCAAGAAATCCCACGATTCCTTCATGGTTCTCAGAAATGCTTCCCCTGAGCTTCGACTCTGCTTTAGAAATAAATCAATTCCGCGCCCTGATGAAAAAGAAGCTGAAATCAGACAAGTCAAAAGAAGAAACTCTCAAATTTATTGGCTCCTATCTATATGTTAACAAAGAAACAGCAGAGGCAATCTACAATTATTTCCTTGAGCAGCATAGTTTTCTGGAAATTCCTGATGAGAACACAATCATAATTGAAAAATTCACAGACCCTGACCAGGAAAAGAAATACCTGATTTTTCATACACTTTATGGACGCAGAGTCAACGATGCTTTATCAAGAGCAATAGGCTACATAATCGGCGCTTTGGGGAGCAGGGACATAGAGGTTGGTGTCTCAGACAACGGATTTTATCTATCTGGAGAAAATATGATGATAAAAAGAGCCCTGGAAAATCTGAAAGAAAAAAATATTGAAAAAATCCTTAAGGAAGCCATAGACAGGACAGATGTCTTGGCAAGGCGTTTTCGACACTGTGCCACCAGGGCTCTGATGATTTTGAGAAGTTACAAAGGACAGAGAAAAACAGTAGGCAAGCAGCAGATGAAATCGCATTTTCTTCTTGCAGCTGTAAAGAGAATCAGCAACGAGTTCCCAATCCTAAGAGAAGCCAGAAGAGAGATTTTCGAGGACTTGATGGACATAGAAAATGCAGGGCTTGTTTTACGATGGATTGAGCAGGGAAAGGTAAAAATAAAAGTCATTGAAACGCCACTTCCCTCGCCATTTTCACTTAACCTAATAATACAAGGCCATTCTGACCTGATAAGAATCGAAGACAAACAGGAATTTTTAAGAAGAATGCATCAGTTGCATATTCGAAATATAATCCAGAGGGTGCCTGCAGAATAAATGATGCAAAATAAAATCCGGATAAAATACGAATTCATAAACAAAACCCTGTTTTTTCCAGATTACGGAATCCTGGCTGTCGGGGACTTGCACATAGGTTATGATCACATGATAAAGCAGTCAGGAATCCTAATTCCCGAAAGGCAGGTGAAAGACATAATTTCTGATTTGAAGGAGGTCTTCAGGAAAATAAAAAACTCAAAAACAGGAAAAAGAATAAAAAAAGTAGTTTTTCTAGGAGACATAAAGCACGCTTTTTCCTTTGAAGCAGAGGAAAAATACGAGTTTATTGAGGTCATGAACTTCCTGAAGCTGGAAGTTCCGGAGCCACAGGAAAATATAATCTTCATTAAGGGAAATCATGACACAATGGATTTTACCTATGGGAAAATGAAAAATTATCACATAGAACCAGAATCGGGGATTGCCTTTACACACGGCCATAAGTCTTTTCCGGAAATTTTTGGCAGAAAAGTTAATGTCATTGTTTCGGGCCATCTGCATCCTTCTATAATTTTGGCAGAAAAGCCGGGCGTGAAAAAAGAAACCTATAAATGCTTCCTAGAAGGCAGTTATAAAGGCAAAACCTTTATAGTCATTCCAAGCTTTGTGGGTTATTATGAAGGAACTCCTGTCAATGATTACAGGGAAGATTATCTGGAGTCTTTTTTCATTCTCCCGAAAAAAGAGATGCTGAATTTTAAGATTCATGTCATAGGCAAAGACAAGGTTTATGATTTTGGGAAAATAAAAGATTTGTGAAGAAAAAACTTTGTCATATGAATTTTGATAGATTAATAACTATAAGGTAACAACAATAGAAAGATTTAAATATATCATATTTGCCTTATAAATAAAGTGAATCAAAAATGACAATTGACCTTAAAGTTCAACTGAGAGAAGGAGAATCTATATTTGGTGCAAGATGCAGGGTAGTTGGAGTTGATCCCAATAAAACTTCTTTACACGCATTAGAATGTCGTGAAAGAGGATTAGATCCTGAAAGGACATCAATAAATGATCTAGAAAGAGCAGGTTCTCAGTTATATAGAAATTAAGAATCTACTTTTTATTATCTCTTCAAAATCGCAGATTTTTACAAAGTATATCCTTTAAGATATATTCTTTTACACAAAGTAGATATGTTTTTTGACCAAAGTTTTAAACATATTTTGTCATATAAACTTAGATTATATTAATAACTATATAGTAACAACAATAGAAAGATTTATAAATCTTAAATTACATTTTTTTATATGGAAGAAAATAAGTTAGGCGAGGACTCAGAAATCGAGTCAAAGCTGAAAGAAAATGTGTCTGCTCGCAAGGTTGCTGTAGTGGATACTGCTGGGAACATTACATATTCTTTAATTGCTGGAAGTATTTTAGATTATTGTGCAGGATTAAATTTAGCTGGAATTGTTGCTTCTAGGACATCAGCAACTGCTATAAATTCTGTAACAGGGGGGCCATATGGATATTGGAGAGAGAAAGTTTTCAAGGCAACAAGAACAAATGAAAGAAGTGGAAAGATAAGAAAAACATTAGTAGATATACTTGCATTTAATACTTTCCAAGTTCCAATTTATGCAACAGCAGTGGCTATCGGGAGTTTAGTTTCTGAAGGGAAGGTTGATATGGAGAAAGTTCAAAATGGAGCAACCTATCTCGCAACAATTTCTCCATTTATTGGTCCAACACTTGGATGGTATATGGATGGTTGTAGAAAACTCTTTAGAGTTAAATCTGCAGCAGAAGGGGCATATAAAAAACCAAAGAAAGAATAATTTATCAAAACTCTGTTAAAAAGTGTTTAATTTTCTTACCCAAAAACATCTCCTGGTGTTTACACCGAGTATTCCTAGGTTCAACTCCTCGTGGGACCATATAAACTAAAACAATTCGGTAAAACATAATCATCTTAAAAATAAGTGGTTCGTTAGAAAAGGTTACCTTTAAGATACATTCGTTTTTACATGGCCTCTAATTTTCTTATCCTGTCATTTATGTCGGGATGTGTTGAAAACAAGCCGCGCAGTTTTCTCTTTAGAGGGTCAGAAATAAACAAGGGAGCCATTGCTTTTGCAACGATATGTTTCCTATCTTTTTCTGAAATATGCTCGTTACTTATCTTTTTAAGCGCGTTTGCCAGGCCTTCAGGATATCTCGTGAATTTTACCCCGCTCGCATCTGCCGCGTATTCCCTTTTTCTTGAAATAGCAAACGAAACAAGCTGCGCAGCTATTGGAGCAAGGATGGCAAAGATGATTCCAATAAGAATAAGAATTATTTGTGCTCTTCCGCTATCTTTGCCTCCACCAACATTTGAATACCACAAACTTCTCAAAAACATCTGGGCAATTATTGAGACCATTCCTATAAGTACTGCGGTGAGTGTCATGAATCTTATGTCATAGTTTGCTATATGTGACATCTCGTGAGCAACAACCCCTTCAAGTTCCTGCTTGTCAAGTTTTTTCAATGCGCCTGTCGTAAAACAAATAATTGCATTTTCAGGATTTCTTCCGGAAGCAAAGGCATTGATTTCCTCCGATTCCATGACATAAAGCCTAGGCATAGGCAAACCAGAAGCTATTGATATTCCTTCAGCAGCATGGTAAAACATCCTGTGTTCTGTCCGGGAAGCAGGTTTTGCACGAACAGAAGCCAATGCAATTTTATCAGAATTGTAATAGCCGGCAAGCACATAAATCAAGGAAAAAATCACTGCGAAAATCATTATGATAAAAAAATAGCCTGGATCGAGAACCATTGAGATTACATACCCAAGAATTATGAAAAAAACAAATACGATTGCAATCAGCAAGAAGGATTTAATCTTGTTTTTCTGTATTTCCTCCTCAAATGAAATTCTTTCTGCCATGATTTTCTTAATAAATTAAAGTATAAAAAGGTATTTTATGGGTTAAAAAGTTCGATGATATGATAATAAGTAAGGCGTTTTCTTAGTTAAATCTAGCTATGGGATGTTATTAGACTAATAAAATAATCCAATCATCTAAAATTCAACCTTAACAACAGCCCTTTCTTCTGCCGGGATTTCAAGATACTTCTTCTCTTTTCTTCCATACAAAGAAGCAAAAAACATTCCCGGAAATCTTTTTGTCAGATTGTTATAGCTTAGAATTGAATCATTGTAATGCTGCCTTGCATAAGCAATCTTGTCTTCTATTGCCGCAAGTTCCTGCTGCAGTTGAAGGAAATTTTCGTTTGCTTTCAATTGGGGATAGTTTTCTGCTATTGCGAATAATCTTCCTATGAATTTTTCTAATTCTGCCCCAGCTTTTACTCTTTTTTCAAAGGTTGGGGCTTTCAGAAGAGCCTGCCTGGCTTTTG
>ASMP01000005.1 GCA_000405225.1 Nanoarchaeota archaeon SCGC AAA011-D5
AACAGCCTCATGAGTATGAGTATCTTTATTCTGATGCTGATTCAAATCTGCTGTCTCCTGCTTTTTCATTGTCTTCGCCATTCTTTGTTCAGGATTGTAATTTTTTTCTGTCATTTTTATTTATTTCTTAGCCTTGAATTTGCTTCCTTTGGTTGCTCCTATGCCGGCTTTGCTGTGCTTTACCTTCCCCCTTGTCATGGCAAATTCTCCCAATCTATGACCCAGCATCTCCCCCATTATGATAACCGGAATAAAGTTTCTGCCGTCGTGAATATTTATCTTCATGCCCACCATTTCTGGGACAATTACAAGGCTTCTTTCATGGGTTCTTATTGGCTTGTTTTTGTTTAGTTTGACGTTTGCCCTGCTGATGAAGTCCTCTATATTCTGGAACTGCCTGAGCACAGTTCTTCTTGGGCCTGATTTTATGTACTTAGAGAATTCTCTAACATCTAATTTTTTCAGCTCTTCCAAAGTCTTTCCTCTGTATGTGAACTCTTTTCTCTTTATATCATCTATATTTTCTGTTTTCATTTTGTTTTTATTTCACGTGTCCTGTTCTCCTTGCCCTTAAAAGGCCGACTTTTCTTCCTGGAGGAGCATTTCTCTTCGGAACCTTGCTCTTCGGATTTTTTCCGCGTCCAGAACCGAAAGGATGGTCCACTACATTCATCTTTACTGCCGAGGTTCTTGGCCATAACTTGCCTTTGGCTTTTTTCATGTGATATATTTTTCCAGCCTTCATTATTGGTTTTTCCAGCCTTCCAGCACCGGCGATTACCCCTACTGTTGCCATACATTTTGGATGGAATTCTTTCTCTTTTTTTGAAGGCATCAGGACAAAAACCCCTGTTTCCGAAATCCTGTTTATTATGCCTGAGCTTCCGCCGCTTCTTATGAAAATTCCTCCATCTCCTGGTCTTGACTCTACGTTATAGACGGATGTATTTACGGGGATGTCTTTTAATCTCATTATGCTCCCAGGCCCGACGTCTCCCACACCAAAATTTATCTTTTGCCCTTCCACCATGCCTTTAAATGCGGGCATATAAAATACCCCCTTTTCATATTTTATTTTTGCCAGAGGAGCTGTATGCCCTGGCGAATTCAGCATCTTTATTACAATCCCCTCTCCCGAAAGATTCGCTGGATATTTTGACCTGATTCTAAAAGCTTTAACTCTAACCCTGTAAGTTCCGCTTCCATGCCCCCTTGCCTGAACAATTATTCTTTTACCCATTTTGTGTTTATATCATCCCTATTTTTGTTGCCAAGTCTATGGCCGGAAATTCTTTTTTCATTTTCACATAAAAATATTTATGGCCACCTCTTAACAACACCCTGACTTTTTCAACCTTAACACCGAATAAAGATTCTATCTCTTTTTTTATCCCTGCCTTGTCTGCTTTTTTGTCTGCCTTAAAGGTAAGAGTATTCTGGGATTCTATCAGCATAACAGCTTTTTCAGTCACAAGGGGCTTTAATTGAAGAGTCATTTTGATTTTTCCTCTAAGTCTTTAATTGCCTGCTCCGTATATATTGTGAGCCTCCCAGGACCGCCTTCGGCGAGATCTGAAACTCCGAGATTTTCTGCGTTTTTTGCAGTGAAAGCCTTCGCTTTCATTTTTTCATCTTTTCCAATAACAATCAAAACTCCCGCATTGGACTTGTATTTTCTCCCTCGGAATTTTCCTTTTCCGCTTCTTACCACTCTTTTTTTTAGAGTTACCATGAATATTTTGTCCCCAAGAATTTTTTTCACGCTCTCGAGCAGCTCTTTTGTCTCGAGATTGGTTATTTTTGATTCAACGATTATGGGGAACTCTTTTTCTTTCAGGTCTTTTTCTTCTATCCTCTTGTATTTCCTGGAAATTTGTTTTTTATCAGCCGTGGCACTTAATGCAGACAGGAGGGCTTTTTTTATTTCCTTCTTGTTGATTTTCAGGGCATTTATCATTGAGATAACTTTTGGCGGATGCGCACGTCTTCCGCCTCTTGTTGAAGCGACTTCTGCACCAATCCAGTTAAACTGGCTTCCTTTCCTGGAAATTATCTTTCTGGGAATTCTTGACATTCCTCTCCCGTAACCACTTCTCCAGACGTGCCTTCGATGAACAACTTTTCCAGATGCCGCGTGCTGTTTTCCTGCAACAGGACTAGGAGAATAAGGCTGCATAGTTTTTTTTGCTTCCAAAACCTTAGAAATAATATCTTCCCTTACAGGATATGAAAAAAACTCAGGAAGATCTATTTCTCTAATCTTATTTCCCTCAATGCTCAGTATTTCCGATTTCATCTTTCCCTTTCCCTAAAAAATTTATCTAATTCAAAATATCTTTCTGAAGCATTGAATGGTGGAGTCTCCTTGCCAAAGTAAATTCCAGAAAATAATTGTCTTGTTCTTCCTGCTTCATCAACACAATAACCAGATTCTACTATTGCTTCGCCATCTCTTCTTGCTGTTCTAAATCTTTCCAACTTTTCATCTTTATGAAATACTTCTGTAATAATTTCCTTTTTTCCATTTGAATCAAAAATTCCCCCTACTTTTAACTCGGTTGCTGTTTCTATAGAAGTCATCTTAACTCTACCAATTCGTAGGCCTTTTTCGCCTGTTTTTTAGTTTCCCGAAGGGGATTGGTAACCAGCAGTTGTCTTTTTGCAGGTCCCTGGACAGATCCTGCGACGATTAAATAGCTTGTAAGGATATCCCCGTAATTTTTTATGTTCTTTAATTTTCTTTCTGTTTTTCCTTTTTCCTGTGAACTTCCCAAGTCAATTATGCTGTTGTTGTATGTGACTCTGGTAAACATTCCAAGCTGGCCTGCCATAGGAGTTCTGAAAGTGACCCTTGCAGGATGCCATGGGCCAAGGCTTCCCGGTCTTCTTCTTCCCTTTTCGGATTTATGCTGTTTCAGAGTTATCCCAAATCTTTTAACAGGCCCTGAAAATCCCTTTCCTTTTGTTAGCCCGTGGATGTCTACAAGATGTTTTTTCTCAAAGATATCAGAGACATTTATCTCTTTTCGAATATTTTCTTTGACAAAATTTAATTTCTCCTCCAGACTTCCAGAAAGGCCAATTTCGCTCAGGTCAGGGGTTTTTTTGATTCCTGTTTTTTTAACCTGCGAATAGCATATTATTCTTAAATCATCATAATCCCTTATTTCTTCAATAGAATGGGTTTTTTTCCCAGGCATCTTCACCTTTCCTTCCAGTTCTTTATCAAGATTTTCAGCTAAAACTTCTGTTTTTATCAGGCCGTTTTTATAGAATCTTACAGAAAAAATTTTCATAGGAGGGCACTCAAGGAGAGTCACAGGAACAATGATGTGTTTTCCCTTTGTCATAGAATTGGGAGTGTCGTCCTTAACATAAGCAGAAGACATGCCTGCTTTGTAGCATATGAATCCCTTTAATCTTTTTTTTGAGCTGATAGAACTCCAGTTAACTCTAGGCAAGAATTTGCTGGCTCTTTTTCTCGGCCAGAACTGTAGGCTTCCTTTTCTCGGTCTTCTTATATTCGGCATTTCTTAACATCTTCGCGGAGAACATTTTGTTCTTCTACCCTGGATAAGATATCTAAAAATTATGGGTTTTTAAACCTTTTTTATGGTTTTTTAGAACCTTAATGCTCTTATCTGTGCGTATTTATTCTTTTACGCCTCAAACTCGGTCTCTTTCCTTACCTCTTTTCCATCAACATTCGCGATTCTTACAATCTTTCCTTTCCTCTTCGCCATCTCACGAATCTTCGCGTAATCTTTCTCTAGCGCGGCCACGCTTGGACGCGCCTCTCCTTTAGGCATAATAATCTCTTTAATAACAAAAACATGCTCGGCACTTATTTTTTTACCCTCTGGCAAATCCCAGAAAAAATCCCCCTTAACAGCATTGTAATATTTCTCGTCAAGCTCCAGCTGGCAGAATTTGTCATCAATCTTGTTCTCAGATTTTCCCGGCTTTGGCAACTTGCCCTTTATCGTTAACTTTATTCCAGCGCTGTCTGCATTCAGAAGAAAATAATAAACCAGGGGCGCAATTTCTTTTATCTTGCTGCTTGTTAAGTTGCTGACATTGTAAACAATTTTTCCCTCTTTCTTTACTCCCTGCAGCCCAGGGATCTGTTCTTTGCTCCAGATGTTTCCGCTGAAAGAAACGTTTCCCAATCCGGCCACGAACAAAACAAAATCATTTGCGAACTCAAAACTGCCTTTAATTTTAACATTTTTTGTTTTCCATAAGCTCACAAGAGCCCTTTTTTTGTATTCCCCTTTACCGAATCTTATGAACTGCCTGTGGACTGCATCATCTTTTTTTCCTGAGAAGATATCTTTTATGAAGTTCATTAAAATTTTTATTCACAAACCTTTATAAATTTTGGCTGCCACCTCTTAATCGATGACCAAAATAGATGAATCTTATTTTGACAGGATAATGACCGTAATAATTTTGATAGTGCTGATAGTCTTCTCTTTTCTTCTCTTGAGGCCGATTCTGCTTTCAATACTTTTTGGACTGTTGCTCGCATTTATTTTCAACCCACTTTATAGCTGGCTTTCCAAAAAAATAAAATCAAAGAACTTATCTGCATCAATAATGCTAGTCCTCCTTTTGCTGATGATTATCCTCCCTGTATGGTTTTTGACTCCCATACTTATAGAGCAGTCTTTCAAGATATTCCAGTCAACCCTGCAGATAGATTTTGTTACTCCATTAAAAAATCTCTTTCCGACATTCTTTGCATCAGAGCAATTTACCACCCAGATAAGCTCTGTAGTTTCTTCTTTCACAATAAAAACTGCAAATTCAATAACAAACTCCTTTACAAATATCCTGCTGAATCTTCCGGCAATCTCTCTGCATATTCTGGTGGTCTTGTTCACCTTCTTCTTCGCTTTGAGGGACAGGGACGAACTTTCAGACTATATAAAAAGCCTCCTACCATTTCCAAAGGACGTTGAAAACAAGCTCTTCAGATATTCTTCAGAAATAACAAAAGCAGTCGTTTATGGAACAGTCCTAATAGGAATATTACAAGGATTCGTGGCCGGTGCTGGATTCTTCCTCTTCAGCATCCCCAATGCCCTGTTCTTAACACTTTTGGCAGTAGTTGCAGGCGTATTGCCTGTAATCGGAACTGCAATAATCTGGGTTCCTGTTTTTATTTTCATGTTGATAGCAGGAAATAACCTTGGAGCATGGGGAGTCTTTGCCTTTGGAATGGCTTCTTCGTGGATAGACAACATCTTGAGGCCTCTTTTTATCTCAAAAATGACAAAGATACATTCAGGAATAGTCCTTATATCCATGATAGGAGGGGCGTTCTTCTTCGGAATTTTAGGGTTTGTTATAGGGCCATTGGTAGTGGCTTATCTCCTTATAATCCTTGAATTATACAGAAAAAAACCAATTCCCGGATTAGTAATGAAATAATTCGGGAAAGTAACCTAAATAAATATAAAAACAGATTTCTTCATTTATAACTGAGTGATTGAAAAGAGTGATTAATATGGAATTAAAAACAAAAATTCTTAAGTGGTCAGCAGGAGTTCCTGTCGCGATGCTGAATCTGAAGACGGCAGAAAAACTCGGGGTGCACTCAAAAGACAGGGTAGAAATAAGGACTTTTTCAAAGAATCCCAGAGCAATCTCCACAATTGTTGACACTGTTAAGGGCCTTGTAAAGGAAAAAGAGATTGCCCTTTCCTCAGAGCTTAAAGAGATACTTAGGCTCAAGTCAGGAGAAAAAGTTGGAGTCAACCTATCAACACCTCCCAAAAGCTTTGGATTTATCAAAGAAAAGCTGAATGGCCGTGTCCTGTCAGACGAAAAAATAAGGCAGATAATAAAAGACGTTGTTAACAATTCCCTTTCCGAATCAGAGATAGCTCTTTTCATTTCGGCAGTATATGAACATGGCATGAACATAGATGAAACAATCAGCCTTACAAAAGCAATAAGAGATTCGGGAAGACAATTAAATTTGAACCACCATAGGCTTGTTGTGGATAAGCATTCTATAGGCGGAATTCCGGGAAACAGGACAACGCCAATAATTGTCTCAATCTGCGCCTCTCTCGGCTTGACAATTCCTAAAAGTTCTTCAAGGGCAATCACCTCTGCCGCAGGGACAGCAGACGTAATAGAAACAATAGCTCGCGTGGATTTCACGATAAGGGATATGAAAAAAATAATAGACAAGACAAACGGATGCATGGTTTGGGGAGGCTCTCTTGGTTTTGTAACGGCAGATGACAAGATGATAAAAGTGGAGAAGATGCTCAATATAGATCCAGAGCCCCAGCTTCTGGCTTCTATAATGTCAAAGAAATTAGCCGTCGGTAGCAGGTATATCATCATAGACATCCCATATGGCCCCGGGGCAAAAGTCGATAAGAAAAAAGCATTGAAGCTGAAAAAAAAATTTGTGTATCTTGGAAGATACTTCAAGAAGAAGCTTCGCTGTGTCCTTACTGATGGCAGCCAGCCAATAGGAAACGGCATCGGTCCTGTTCTTGAATTAATTGACGTTATTAGGGTTTTGAATCCTAAAGAGATCGGCCCGAGAGATCTGGAGGAGAAATCTGTTTTTTTGGCTGGAAATCTTTTGGAGATGACGGGAAAAGCAAAAAAAGGGGATGGGAAAGTGATGGCCCAAGAAGCCATTGATTCTGGCAAGGCATTTGAAAAATTCAGGGAAATAATAAAAGCGCAAAAAGGCAGTTTAAGAAACCTGTCTCCTGGAAAATATTGGAAAAATCTTGAAGCATTAAGAGCAGGGAAAATTTTAAGGATTGATAACAAGGAAATAAATTCTCTTGCAAGGGTTGCCGGCTGTCCTCTTGACATATCAGCAGGATTGTATCTTCACGTCCATGTTGGCGATAAAGTGGAAAAAGGAGAGAGGATTCTTTCTGTTTATGCAGAATCAGAGGCAAGGCTGAAGGAGGCCGTAAGGTATTACAAAAAAACAACGCCCATAAGAATTCTATAACTTGCAATAATCATATTTTTAAACTTCAAGTTATTTTATTTTTCATCAGGTTGGAATAAAATTCCAATTCACCGGCCACAGGAGCTATGTAAATTTTCCGGAAGAGCCAAATGAAAAACATTCGCCATAAGAGGTATGTCAAATGAAAGAAGCAGAATATAAAAGAAAAATCATTGATTATCTGAAGAAGAATATGAAAAAAGGATATACTCAGGAATCTCTGAAATGGGCATTGGTGAAACAAGGATATTCAAGAACCCTCGTTGATCTTGCAATAAAGGAAGCCAATAAGGAATTTTCCAAAGAAGCGCCGATTCTAAAAGAGAAGCCGGTCATAACTCATGAGATTATCGGTGAAAACGACAAGCCAATATCGATGGGGATAAATAAACCCTGGTGGAAAAGACTTCTTGGTTTGGATTAACACTATGCAGAGATTTAGATAGAATTTAACTTACCATATATCAATCAACTGGCCTCTGAATAAAAATTTCATATTCAATATTCCCCTTTTCATCTTTAACTTCTTTAAAAGCAAGGGATTTCTCTTGACCTAAAAATATACCATATAAACTATTTGCTTTGACTATTTTTGGAACAATTTCTCTTGCCTCACTTAAAGAAGAGGCTATCTGTGTATTTACCAAAATTTCAGCGAATTCATCCAAGGTTTTTCTTGCATGACTCCTCCATAATCCTAATGCTTTTCTTCTAAATCTTCTAGCTCCATACCGAGCTTTAATTTCCAATCTCTCTCTTTCACTACCGTAAAAATCTTGTGCAACTGTCTTCGTAGCCGCTTTCCCAAATAAATTTTCTAGGTAATCTCCTGCAGTCTTCCATTCATTCTCTTCCATGATTTTCCCAGAAAAATGAACTTTATAAATGTTTCTATTAAGTTACTACTTAGAAGTTACGCCCCAGCCCAAACCCTATTAAAAGTAATACAATTAGCGGGTTAAGGGGACTAAGCAGATCTTTCCACTAAAAAATCTAGTCCAAATTCATCTCTAAACATTCTTCTAGCTTCTGGCCTAATTTTTGGGTGAATTTGTTCAAAAGGTATTGCTTCTTTATCTTTCTCGACAGCATATCTAATTGCACTTTCTATTCCAGACTTGTATTTTACATAACCTTCTATAACTTGCCTTGCGATATTATCTGCTTCAGTAAAGTTATCTAAATGACTAAACAAAGGAACATCATAATTTTGACCAAATGGTTTCATGGAACATGGTTCTGGTTTGTCAGGACCAATTCCTAAGGAACGTATTAAGGGATAAAATAAACCCCTGACAAGTTCAACATTATCTGTATCAGGTATTTTTATCCCAGTCAGTCTTGATTCATAGTAATCTCCTTCTCCATGACGATGAACATGTTCTACTTGGTAATTTATTCCTAAATGATCTCTTTGTGTAACTCCTAATATTTCTGTTGGAGCGAGCATTCCCATTCTTTTAACCATTCTAGAAAGTTCTTTTTTTGATTTTTTTCTTTTTCTTAAAATCATCTGTCTTTCAATAAATTTTTTAATTCCCATAAAAGAAATATGTTCAGAATCCTTATTTAAACCTTCTTATTTCAACGCCCCCGCCAAAACCCTATTAAAAGTAATACATTCCCCAATTATTTAGGAAATTAGAAACAAAAGATTTATATATGCTTAATGCATACATAAAATATGCAAGAACAAACATCAATTAGAATTAGCGCAGATTTGTTAAATACTCTAAAGAGATTCAAAACAGATAAGGATAGTTACGAAGATGTTATTTGGGATTTTATAGAACCACATTTGGAATTATCAGAGCAAACAAAGAAAGATATAGAAATTTCAAAACAAGAGTACAAAAAAGGTAACTTTATGACTCTAAAAGAAGTTAAAAAAGAATTGGGTTTCTAATGGAAGTTGTTTTTTCTAATAACTCAAAAAAACAGCTTAAAAAACTAGATGTGAGAATCCAGCAAAAAATAATATTTACTTTAGACAAATTCAAAAATAATCAACCAGTAGATATAATCAAATTAAAGAACAAGGATGAAGAATTTAGAATAAGAACAGGAAATTATAGAATACAACTTCAAAAAGTTAAGGAAGGATTTTTAGTTACGAAAGTAGGTAAAAGAGAAAACTTTTACTTAGTTTTCTTCTGATTTTTACCCGCCCAAACCCTATAGAAAGTAATACAGTTGGGGGTATGTTAGAAAAATCAAACGCCAGGAGTGTATGCACTAAGAGGCAGACCGAGAGTCATTCCACCAGTAGAACTAATAAATATATCATATTCTTTTGCCATAACAAGTCTTCTCCTATGTTCGGTCAACTTTGCAACTAAAGAACTATCATTTACAGGGGTTAGTGTACAGCCTTCAGGTCCTCCGCGTAGCCTATAAAAGTTTACTGCAGGGCTTGAACCTTCTAAAATTCTTTTCACATCTTCTCCCGAAACATAAGAAAATCCATCTTTTGGAGATTTATAAGGTTCTTCGAACCTAAACCAATCTTGAGGTTCAACTCTAGATTCTATTACTCCACCGGATTTAATATCATATTCTAACATAAAAGTCCCACTAATTATCTATTTATAAAACTTATGGTAGAAATATCCTTTCTTAGATTCCCACACGCCCACCCCTCAAAAATATTTTATCGTCGATAAAGATGAACACGCCCCCGCCAAAACCCTATTAAAAGTAATACAGTTAGACCTGGGCGAATGCTAACTTTTCTAATCCACCCTTTACTAAAACATAAATCCTACGATCAGAATAAGAAAATCCTAAATCGTGGTCTCCGTCTTCATTAGGAACAGAAGCTTCATAAGTATTTACCAAATTATATCCTCTTTTAACTAATTCTTTAGCTTCCTGAACATGCATAGTTTCTATTATTCCTTGATTTTCTGACCATTCTTGCTTGTGTTGAATTTCTGAGGACTCAAAAGTTACATATCTTCCATCAAATCTCTTCAAAAATTCAAAATATTCAGGACCTTCTTTATACCATAAAGGAGTTCCGTATCCTCCATTTGGTCTTCTAGCGAAATTCCATTTAGCATCTTGAAACTGCTTAGGGTCCTCTAAATAAAATCTTGCAGAATTAACTGACCCTGTAAAAGAAAATCCCAATTCAGAAAGAGCATTTCTTATCTCTGGTTCTGAAAAAGAATCATCACCAAGAAATCTTTTTAACCATGGCCTGGTTTTTAGTAGTCCATTTACTCTAGCTAAGATAGCCTTGTTATGTTCTATGTCTGTAAAGGGAATCTTTTCTTCCATATTTTAAAATTTAGTAAGTTCATTTATAAACTTTATGAAAGTGCACGCCCCCGCCAGGAATCGAACCTGGATGCCTGTAAAGGCCCGGTTGACTTGCGTCTTCATCTCATAAAGGAGATGGTGCGGAAGAACCTTGGTTCTTCTGGACTCAAGACCGGCGCAGTACCATTGTGCCACGGAGGCTTATTCTAAAAATCCATTATATAGTTTTAAATTTTCCTGTTCGAGTGTTCATTAAACGTTCAATTTAAGCCTCAGGCAGGATTTGAACCTGCGACCCATTGCTTACGAAGCAATTGCTCTGCCACTGAGCTACTGAGGCGTGTTTTATGAATAGATTATAGATATAAAAGCCTTATTAATTTTAAGATGTAAAAATTATTAATATATTTATTTACTAATTAAGTTTGTTTTACCCTTGTATTAGATTTTGCATTAAAATCTTCCAAATCTCCTGCTAAATAAGAAAGACTCTTCAGACTAATAAAAACAAATCAATCATCCGAAGAGCGCGCTCAGTCCTTCAGCCGCAGCAGCTTTCTTTTCTTCCTTAGGCTTTTCTTCTTTCTTTGCTTCTGGTGCTGCTGGTTGAGCTGATGTAGCTGAAACCAAAGCCGCAGACTCAAGCTCTTTTGCTATATCGATTCCCTTAAGGCTTGCAACCAGAGACTTAATTTTTGATTCATCTGGTTCTTCGCCTGCGGCGGCAATTACCTTATGCAGGTGTTCGCTGTCTACATGTTTTCCAAGCTTGTGCAACAAAAGTGCTGCGTATATGTATTCCATTATTTATTTTCCTCCCCGTCTGTTTTAATTGATAGTAAATCTCCTTTTTCAGCCAACTTTTCACTAACAAATTTTTCCAGTGCTCTATCTTGCATCGCTGCCTTTTGAATTAAAAACTTGATTGTGTCGTGTGAAATATAAGAAATACCAACAGCAAAACCCAGTGCTCTGGAGAAAGAATCTTTCAACTCCTTCAGGGCTCCTTCCCTGTCAATTTTAATTTCGAGATAGAGTTTTCTTTCCTCTGCATCAAATGCGGCAAGAGGTATAAATCCTATTGAAAAAGGCTTTATCCCGAGCTTGTTCATCACCTCTGCGGCAGCCTGTGATATTTTTTCTCCTTCCTTCACGATAACTTTTGGCTCTTTTATTATTATCTTTCCTTTTTCTATCTGGATTTTTATTCCCAATGCCCCAAGCTCGCTTATCGCGGGGCCTGGAATAAGGTCTGTCGGCCCTTCTGGAATTTCTATATCAGAGAGGGCTTCCTGTCCCTGTTTGGCCCTTGCAGGACTTCTCTTACTGACCAATTCTGCAGCCAGTTCAAAAGATTCCATGTCTGAAAAAAGAATGGCTGTGCTGTCTTTTACATGGCTCTTTAATTTTTTTATCTCTTCTATTCCTGAATTATCGAGTGCCCTGAATATCATACTCTTTTTAGGAACCTTTACTATGGCCTTGCCCCTCAACTTTTTTGAAATTTCCTGGTATTGGGAAGAAGGTATGTTTTTTATCGAGGCTATGAGTATTGTTTTCTTCTTCTTTATTAAATCCAATAATTCCGAAATGAGGGTTTTTTTCTTCTCGGACACATGGATTGTTTTTTTGCCTGCCAATTTCTCTGATTTCATTTTACTTTTATCTTCTGTGGTTTAGTCATTGTAAACTTCAGCTCTATGTTCCTGATATTTTCCTTTTCTTTTGGAAGGTTTTTAATTACAGCATTATAAACCGAAAGGATATTTTCTGTTATCTCCTCGTCCTTCATGCTCTGCTTCCCTATTGCTAATTTTATGCTCGCTTCCTTTAGTCTTATCTTAATGCTGTTGCTGATTTTCTTTTTTACTTCTTCTATCGTTTTATCGTTGACATCCATAAGGATACCAAGCTGGGGAGAAGGCATTTTGCCTGCTGGGCCAAGGACCTTTCCAAAAATAGTTGCAACTTTTGGCATCACGCTCGCCTGGGCAATGAAAAAATCAAACCTTTTTACAAGCTTTTTAAGGGCCTTCTTTTCAGAATAATTCTTAAAATCGTTTGGGGTTATCGTTTCCATGGACTTGTTCTTGGTTTCCAGAAATGCGCAGATTTTCTTTTCCTTTATCTTATGGGGAACAGACACGAAAATATTTACCGAGCTTTTCTTCGGGTCAAATTTTTGCAGATTTATTATTAGGTCGACAGTTTGGTCAAATTTCCTTTCTTCGCTTTTTCTCAATTCCGATAAAGCTTCCTTTATCTCGTTTTCAAGTTCCATGTATTACCTCCAACTTTATACGTCAATGCCGTAGAACATATGCATCAACGAAGTTGTGCTGACGGTTAAAAAACTGCGGTAAAGACAGTTTATAAATATTACCACAACAATACTTATAAAAGAAAGCTATTGCTTTTTATTATGGAAGATAAGTATTACATTGTTCAGACACACCTACATCCAGATCTTAGGGAATCTTCTTTGGACCATGGACTTTCTTTTGTAAAAGTCTCGCATAATGAATTAGAGTGGATTGCTGGAGATAGCATTATTATGGGGCTCTTAGAATTTGTTGATGGGGAGCTAAGAATGAATAATAGGACAGTGTGCAAATATTCAATTTTTCCTATGGGAAGAAAAAAATTTAACATTAGTAAAGATCGATATTTAGAAAGGTTAAAACAAGAAAGAATGAATAGGAGGATTCATAGCGTTAGGTAAAATGGAACTTGTCGCACTGCTTTCCACGGGAAAAGGGAGCTGGGGCCAGGTATCAGGCCTTCTAAAATACGGGGAGTGGGACAATGTAGTGCTTCTTGGCAATGAATTTGCGCAGAAATTTACCTCTGAAAAAAAATTCGAATTCATAAAAGTTGATTTGGATAAAAAACTCGAAGATCTAAGAAAGGAGTTCATGGAAAAACTCAGGGGAAAGGTAAAAGGAACAGAAGTGGCTTTAAGCATAGCTTCGGGCGAGGGAAAAGAGCACATGGCCCTAATTTCCGCTCTCATTAATCTTCCTGTTGGAATAAGGTTTGCTGCTTTGACGAAAGATGGTGTAATTGACCTGTAATTTTTAATTCTATTCTACCATAAACTGAATAACCAGGATACCATAAGCAGAAGTAAAATGAACAGGAACAGGTATGTGGAGAACGCGAATGCCCTCTTTGCAACTTTTTCACTGCCTGTTATTCCCAAAACAGTCAAATAAAAAAATCTTCCGCCGTCGAAAATACCAACAGGCAACATATTGATTAAGGCAACGCTTATGCTGATTATCACAACCCACCACAGAAGGTTATATAAGAATACAACAATTCCATCGATTTTTGGTTCATAATAAACATTTTTGTCTCTGAAAGATGCGAGATTGGCGACAAGCCGCCCGAAAAACCCTCCAGGTTCTTTACCAATAAAACCAATTCCGAGCCAGGCAATCCCCGCTTTGCTTGGATGTTCTCCGAGGATTATCTCCTTTTCCGCAAACCCGTTTTCTATTTTTTCTGTTATTGTTATTTTATCTCCGGGAGAATGCTTGGAAATTTCTTCAACTAATCTATCAACACCCTCTATTTTTACACCATCTATCGCTGTAATTATTCTGCTAATATTCGCCCTTATTGCGGGAGCATCATTATAAACAAGGATTCTTCCGTCATTCTTATCCTGATTTTCAATAAGATCCTTTGTCGCAAGGTAGGTTTCATTGCCAAAAGTTATCTCGTTAAATCCTTCTTCTTCTGAAAGATTCAGGATTTTTTCATAAGAAGGATTGCTTAAAGTCACTCCGTTAATCATAGAAACTCCTGTGACTGTTATCGTGGAAGTCGCATAAGTGTCGAAGACAACGCCTGATGGTGAAAAGGCAACAGAAAAGAAGCCAAACAATATCAATAAGAATAATATTGCCGTGATTATATTCGCGAAGGTGCCTGCGGATAAAATTGCTAGCTGGGGGAATTTTTCCTTTTTTGCCATTTTTTTTTCGTCAAGTTCCACAAAAGCAGCTAGAAAAATAGGAAGGAAGTAAGGGAAAAAACCAAATCCAGTAGTTTTTATTTTTACTTTGTTATATGCGGCAAATATCCCATGCGCAACCTCATGAGTTATGGCAATAATAGCAAGAATTACTATCCAATAGGTGAAATAAAAAGGTGGCAGGAATTCCAGTTTAAATACCTGCGGGAGATAAGGCACGAGGGGGATGATGGGAGGCACTTTTATTGCCCTTACTATTTCCGGATTGAATATATATATTTTTACCACAGTATATATCATGTATAAAACTCCGGCCATTAATGCATATCCTGTCAAAACAGAAATGTAGCTTAAAACCCTCAGAGTTTTTTTATATCTTGTTCCGAGATAATTTATCAGTCTTATCCCCCATTTTGTTTTGTATAAAACTAAAAGTCCTTCCCTCTTCAGGTTTTTTTTCCCAGTATAAAGAAAACTGGAAAAAAATATCAGGAACACTGCCAGGAATATGAGGTCAATTCTGGTAAATGGATCACTGAAAAAGCTCATTTTTTATTTCTATTTTCCTTTCATTTGACAATTTTATTGGTTATCATTTTCTCTTTATCGGGCGGAAAGCCCTTTTCCCGCATTTTCTGCACCTGACTCTTCCACGCATTATTTTTTGGGGGTCTGCCCTGATTTTTGTCTGGCAGTTTTTGCATACAAAAACGTTTTTGAAAAGCCTATTGATAGCTTCCGGAATTTTTGCCATTTTTATATTGAAATTATAGTTTTCGTTTAATTATTTTCTGCCCTTCTATGTTCCAGTACTCCACGCTTGAATTTGCATCAATTTCAGCTTTTAATTCCTCCGGGATTTCAATATCCAATGTTTCAAAACTTTCTAGGTCCATGACACTCGCTTTATTCATGGCAACGGAGAGGACCTGCCCTTTTCTTTTATCAATCATCGGAACCTCAAATCTTTCATGCCCTGGAACAACTATTATCTTTTTCTGCCCGCTTATCATTCCCATGGCTTCGATTCTGCACTTGGAAGCGCCATGCTTTCCTGTTTTGCTGGTATCAACCTTTTTTACAGTATAAGAATCACCATCGATTATGATATTTGTTCCTGGTCTCGATTCGGTTGCGTTGATAATTTTCAAAACCATAAATAAGAAAGCAAAAATATATTTAAAAAGGCTTGCCTGAAGAAAATTAAACTGCCCTGACTAACAAATTTTAAAAATACCATAATGGTTTCTCTTTTAATGACACTAAACAAAAAGGATTTTATTGAAATAGAATTTACAGGTAAAGTTAAGGGAGGAGAGATTTTTGATTCAAATATAAAGCAGGACCTTGAAAAAATTCACCTGGGCCATGACCATCCTGTTGAATCAAAACCATTCATTTTCTGCCTTGGAGAGCATATGTTTCTCAATGCATTGGATGATTTTCTTATTGGAAAAGACATAGGGGAATATGAGATTGAACTGGATCCCGAACAGGCATTCGGAAAAAGAAATCCCTCGCTGATCCAAACAATTCCCATGAGAATTTTCAGGGAACACGGCACAAATCCAATTCCCGGAACCATCTTAAATTTTGACGGAAGAATAGGGAAAGCTCTGATAGTTTCCGGGGGGAGAGTGATGGTTGACTTTAACAGCCCGCTAGCAGGAAAGACAGTCGTCTATAAAATAAATGTCAAAAGGAAAATTACCGAAATTAATGAAAAAATAAAGGCCATGAACGAATTTTTTTTCAAAAGAGATATGGAATTCACAGTCGATGATAAAAGACTTACAATAAAAACAGAAAAAAACATGAAAAAAGTGGTGGAGATGTTCAGGGATAAGTTTAAGGAGATTTTTGATATGGAAATGAGAGTCATTGAAAAAGAAGAAACTCGTCCAGGCGTGGCCGAGTTGAAGAAAGAGCAAAAATAGTCAACAATAAGGCACCCAAAAAACAACAACAATTTTTATAAATAATAAATTACTCCACTATCTATGGAAGAGGTTTACGAGAAAGAGTTTTCTTCTGATGTAAAAGAAGTCGATAAAGAGCTTGCAGAACTGCTGAAAAAACAGTCAGCAAAAATCAAGGTAATCGGCGTTGGCGGAGGAGGCGGAAATTCCCTAAGCAGGATGAGGGAAATAGGAATCAAGGGAGGGGAGTTGATAGCAGTAAACACAGACGCCCAGGATCTTCTCTATAGCAACGCTGATCAGAAAATTCTCATTGGCAGAGAACTCACGCAGGGACTCGGGGCAGGAAGCAACCCTAAAGTTGGGGAAGAAGCAGCGAAAGAATCGGAATCAGAGATAAAGAAAAAAATCTCAGGAAGCGATATGATATTCATTACCTGTGGTTTAGGCGGGGGAACAGGAACAGGTGCAGCGCCTGTTATCGCATCTCTTGCGAAAAAACAGGGGGCTTTGACGATAGGCGTTGTGACCCTGCCTTTCACAATAGAAGGAAAAAAGAGACTGGAAAACGCAATGGACGGACTAGAAAGAATGGAAGCCGTTGTTGATACTCTGATTGTGATTCCCAACGATAAGCTTCTGGAATTAGCTCCGGAGCTTCCCCTTCATACAGCATTTAAAATTGCAGACGAGATTTTAACAAATGCAGTCAAAGGTATCACAGAGCTTGTGACTGTTGCCGGACTTGTGAATCTTGATTTTGCAGATGTAAAAGCAATAATGGCGGATGGCGGTGTTTCCTTGATAGGGATGGGTGAATCAGACAGCACCAACAGGGCTGCAGAGTCTGTGGAGAAAGCAGTGAACAACCCTCTCTTGGATGTTGATATCTCAAATGCCGGAGGAGCCCTTGTGAACATAGTGGGAGGCCCGGACATGAGCCTTGATGAGTGCAAGGTGATAATAGAAACTGTAGGAAATCAGCTGAGCCCTTATGCAAAACTAATATGGGGGGCACAGATTTCTCCTGACATGGAAAAATCCATAAGAGTTCTTCTCATTGTTACAGGAGTGAAGAGTTCGCAGATACTTGGTCAGGGAGAAACTGTAGAAAGCATGAAACATCGAGAGATAGAAGAAGAACTGGGAATAGAATTTTTTGAATAGAACCTCAAAGTCCAGCCCATGGTTTCAAAAATGGCCCTTAACAAATCTTAAAAACCCCCCTTATTTATTAAAACCATGAGAAAGTTTGATGAACTTAAGGCGTTTTTTTCAAAATCAAAAAGGGTGTGGCTCGTGCTGAAAAAACCCTCGAGAAAAGAATTTGAAATGGTAGCCAAGGTTTCGGCGATGGGAGTTCTTATACTCGGAGTAATTGGTTTCTTTATATCTATTCTAATCAAGATTTTGTTTATAAATTAAAACCAAAAAAATCAAGAATCAATAATCAGGGAGATGTAAAGTAAACGTCGCCTATAATATATGCGATTAAGCGGAAAATTTCATTGCACTCATTTTCCCAAATGCCTCGCCTGCGGGCTCGATCGTATAACCGCGATTAGTTGCAATTTTCGGGGACTCGGGCAACGGCTTCGCCACAGATTGCCTTGCTTATCGTAAGAAATATTAATATCTATATAGCTTCAAGCACTTTGCATCTATACTTTCTCGTGTTCTATATGATGGAACAACTTCATCCCATCTTCCAGCGCTAATTTTATCAACGTGTTGCCTAATATTTTCATCTGTTAATTGTCCACTGAAATCAATTCCACCCAATCTTTGAAAAACACTTCTAACTAATGTTTCTTTATTTGGAAGTCCACCTATCATTTGTTTTAAAACATCCTCAGGAAACTTTGCCCAGATTAGAAATTGTTCATAATCCCTTTCAATTGGAAAATCCTCTGGAAGTGTTACCTCCAAAATATCATTTTTTCTTGGACTGGCATCTTTGATAGCATATCTTGCATCCTTCCATAAATAAACATAATTTGGATCTAGTTGAGTTCCCTTATAAAGACTAGAATTACCAGTAACACTTGCTGGTTTTAAACCTTCTTCCAGTATCCTATTTACCAAATCCAGTCTCGTTATATGATAAAATTTTCCCATAGTTTAAAGTGGAATACTAATATTTATAAAGCTTTCGTTATTTTACTACTATCAAGTTAATATTATATTAGCACTCTCGCCCCTGAAAACTCTTCGCCAGCCCTTCGGGACGTTACACTTTGGCTAATCCTCCTTTCAGTCGGAGCAACTAACAGCGATTATACCAGAAGTTAACTTAACAGCTCAAGAATCAGGTAAATTTATAAACAACGATAATTAAATAATCTCATCTGCTTCTTAAGATATTAAGAGGTAGACAGAGCTAAATTAAAAAATGATATTTATAATAAAAGTAACTACAAATAAAGAAGAGAAAGCCGTAGACATGATAGCCGACAGAGCAGAAAAAAAAGGGCTCAATACTTATGCTGTCCTGAGGCCTCATGGTCTTAGGGGTTATGTTCTTCTTGAGGCAGAAGACCGTGAAAGCGCAGAGGAGTCTGTCTTCAACCTGCCATATGTCAAAGGAATAATCGGAAAAACGATAGGTTATGAAGAAATAAAAAACATGGTCGAGCCTTCTGTGGCTACTGTTTCGATAAAAGAAGGAGATATAGTGGAGATACTGGCTGAACCCTTTAAAAAGGAAAAAGCAAAAGTTTTAAGAATTGATAAACAGAAGGAAGAAGTGGTTGTGATTTTGTTAGGGGCTGTCGTGCCGTTGCCGGTAACGATAAAACTCGATAACGTAAGAGTTATAAGGCGTGAAGAGGGCGAAGACGGGGAGGAAAAAGAAAATGCACGTTAAACTTTTGGTTGAAGGCGGGAATATGCAGCCCGGTCCTGCACTTAGTCAGAAACTCGGGCCTGCGGGGATAAATATAGGCCAGGTAATACAGAAAGTAAATGAGGCAACGAAGAATTTCAAGGGAATGAAAGTTCCTGTAGAGGTTGAAATAGACCTGTCAACAAAAAATGTAGATATAAAAGTATTTTCTCCACCCGTTACAGAACTTCTGAAGAAAGAGCTTGGAATTGAGAAGGGTTCTGGCCTTCAGAAAAAAACAAAAGTTGCAAACGCTTCCATAGAACAGATAATCTCTGTATCAAAAACAAAACTCCCAAATCTTCTGAGCAAGAATTTGAAAACCGCTGTAAAAAGCGTCCTGGGAAGTTGCCTGAGCATAGGAATTTTAGTTGAAAATAAAAACCCCCTGGAAGTCATCAGGGAAATAGAAAAAGGAAAATATGAAGAGGAAATTCGCGAAGAAAGAATAGAAACTCCCTCGGAGAAAAAAGAAAAATTAGATGCTTACTTTGCTACAGTATTAACAGAACAGGAAAAAATAAAGCAGCAGGAAGAAGCTGCCAAGGCTGCTGCCGAAGCTGCTGCTGTGGTTCCAGAAGCACCAACAACAGAAGGAGCAAAACCGGAGGAAGCCAAAGCAGCGGCCAAGCCAGAGGAGAAAAAGCCTGAAAAAGAAAAAAAAGAAAAGAAATAATTTATAAACATTCCACGACCCTTTTTTACGAAAGGGGCCGTAGTATAACTTGGCTAGTATTCGAGGTTTGGGACCTCGCGATCTGGGTTCAAATCCCAGCGACCCCATATACATTAAAAAATGAGTTCAAAATCAAAAAAAACCAAATCGGCAGGAAGGTTCGGAGCACGTTACGGAAAGAGGCCAAGAACTTATCTTGTGTTGGTAGAGGAGAAGCAGAGAAAAAAACAAAAATGTCCTTTTTGCGGAAAGCTCGGAGTAAAAAGGCTCTCGAAAGGAGTTTGGAAATGCAGGAAATGCGGGAAAAAATTTGCGTCTGATACCTATTATCTACAATGACAAGCTTTTTAAAAAATGTTAAATAAAATAGAAAAATCGTAAATAAAAAATTGTTAATTAAGATAAAACAGATAAGATTATAAGGATAACAAAATGTTTCGGTTATATATTAAAATAAATTAGAATCAACAAATTGAAAAATCATGCCTACCTATAAATGCTTCAAGTGCGGGAAAAAAATCCAGGACGCTAACCTGGAAAAAAGATTCGTCTGTCCAAGCTGCGGCAGCAAGATATTTTACAAGCCAAGAACCAGGGTGAAGAAAGTGAAAGCAGTTTAAAATTTAAAATGAATGAAAATATCCCTGGAGAACGCCAAAAGGCAAAAGAAAAAAACATGCAGGAACTGCAGATGTTAGAGCAAAATCTGCAAAATCTTCTTCTTCAAAAACAGGCTTTCCAGTTTGAACTCAGGGAGACGCAGGCAGCTCTGAAAGAACTGGAAAAATCAGGGGAAGAAGTTTTCAAGATGATAGGTCAGCTAATGATTAAAACAGACAAAAAAAGCATGAAGGAGGAGCTAATCAACAAAGAAAAGATGATAGACCTTAGAATTAAGGAGTTTGGGAAGCAGGAGCGCGCCCTCGCTGGAAAATTTGAAGCGTTGCAGAAAGAAGCTTTGAAATAACGACGGAAAAAAACGTATACAAAATAATTACGAAATCTTTATAAATATCTGCAAGTTAAATTTACTATGGTTTTCGATGCAATAAAAAGAGCGTTATCGAGATCTGTCGGAGGGGAGAATTCTGGTGAGGATTATTTAGAGATAGATCTGGGAAAAGAAGAGGCACAACAGAAGGTTTTTGTGAAGCTCTTCGCCCTCAAAGATTATGAAGAGGTAAATAATATACTGAATTTCCTCAGGGAAGGGTATACTATAGCTGTTATTGATATAAAGACTCTTAGGCAGAGAGACCCTATAGAGCTTAAAAGAGCTATTTCCAAGATAAAAAAGACCTCAGACGCCATGGAAGGCAATATTGCTGGTTTTGGAGAGAACGTTGTCATAGTAGCTCCTTCTTTCGCCAAGATACACAAAGAAGCAATGCCTGCAAAGGAAGAAAAGAAAGAGTTCACAAGCAGATGGGATTAAGTTTCCAGACCAATAACATATCTTAATCTATTTTACAAATTTACCTCTTTTATTCTATTAACACATATTTAATTTATGAAAGCATAAAAAATAACTAAAGTTTATATGTATCCTTCTTCTTTCAATATAGGTATTGCTTCCCCAGGTACTATTTGCTTTAAAAATATTCTTTTTGAATCCTCATCTTTCGGTTTAGAACAGTTTCTTGCAAACCACCTAACATAGCTCTCAAAAAAGGATCTGCTTTTAGTCAAAGCTTCATCAAACTGGGCTTTTTGACCATTTGCATGGTTTTCGGTATAACCCTCAACGTACTCGTGTGCGGCGCATATTCCCCTAAATTCCTGAGGAACTTGATCTTTAAAAACAAAAATCAAAAACTTATTTTCTCTGACTAGTCTTTTATAAGTAGTTGCGTCACCGTACTGTCTTTCAAATCTTACGCTACTTCTTTCATGGCCAGAGGCAATATATAACGAACATGCAATTCTTTTTCTAAGATCTCCAGAAGGAAATTCTCTGGAATCAATTTCTACATAAGGAAATCTATCTTCGCCAAATCTTCCAGTACCTATGCGTCCTTCTTTTTGTGCTCTCAAGTACAAATCAACAAGTTGAGCTTCCAAATCACTGCTAATTGGTATTCCCATAAACACTATGCGATAGGTTATGGTATATAAAATTAACTATTTTTGTGAAATGTATTTACGAAGAAAATAATATACTGCTATATTATATATTAATAGCAAACTAAACTTTTGCTATGGAAAAGACTGTTTTCAGGGCAACCACCATTGTTGCCGGAACAAACAACGCGAGAAGTGCTGCGAAAACAGATGAAACAACAGGTCCTATTCCTATTCCGAGCAAAGAGCCTGTAACGCTGTCCATACCAAATCTGCTTATAATGACAAGGATTGCGCCAGCCCAGAGAAAAGTCTGGGCGTCCCTGCTAGGAACACTGAAAAATCCGATAAGGAGCCCGAGAAGAACAAGAATGCCATATATTTGGGGATTATATTGTGACAACGAAGGAAGAGGAAGAAGTGTCGTGGATAGTCCAATGACGACAGCCAAAATCACCCCTATCAAAAAAGCCCATGCTCCTACAGAATTCTCCCTAGCTTTTATCACCATCTTTTATTATTGTTTTCCTAAGTCTCTGAGTTATATAAATTTTTGTCATTTAGGAAATAACGAGGAAAATAAGTGGAAATAACGGGAAAATAATTATATACAGGAAAATATAAATCTTTATAAACCATAGTAACTGCAGAATGATTACAGAAAATGAGTTTGAAATCATTAAGTTTGTTTGCACTCAGCGTTTTTGCACTGGTTTTGGTGATGGGAATAGCGAGTGCTGTTACACTTGCAGATTGGCCTTTGACAGCAAATGGTATTGCAACAAATGTTCCATCAGGAGTTAGTGCAGGAACATTTACTTCAAGCGGAGTAACTTTTAATGGATTCGGTCCAAATGGTGCTAATGCACAGGATTGGCCTACTGTAAATACAATAAACACTTCAAAATATTTTGAAACAACTATTTCTCCACAAGCTGGAAATAATTTAGTAATTACTAATCTTAATTTTAATTATAGTGGTTCTACTACCACTAATTTAGGAAGTTTTGAACTTAAATATTCTAAACAATCTAGTTTTGGTTCACCAATTTCTTTAGTTACAAAAACAGATGTTAATGCAACTGAAAAAAATTCATTAAATTCTGGCTTAAACATACAAGTTAACTCAGGGGAAACTCTCACTTTAAGATGGTTTGGCTACAACTTTAATGCAAATACAAATGAATTTAGAGTTGAAAATTTATTGATTAGTGGAACAGTTACTACTGTTCAGACTTCTGTTCCGCCAGAAGTCACATCATGCTCCACAACAGGAAATCCCGGTGATTTGGATGTTAGAGGAATAAGCTTCCAGAACAATGGGCTGCAATACAATACATTTGGTAAAGATGATGAATGGTTCCCATTCGAGGAAATTGAGGCTGAAATAAAAGTAGAAAATAATGGAAATAATGATGTTGATGACATCTCTGTTGAATGGGGTGTTTGGGATACGGATAAACAGCAATGGGTAATTGACCTTGACGAAGAAGATGAAATTAATCTTAAAGACGGAAAGGATGAAACACTGATACTCACATTCAAAATAGACGATGATGTGGATGCCAGCTTGGATGAGCTTAGCGATGGAGATAACTACAGGTTCTACGTTGTGGCAACAGGAACGGTTGATAATTCAACTTCTCCAGAGACGTGCGTTTCTGATTTTGAACCGGTATCAATAGTAATAGAAAGCGACTTCGTAGTTCTTGATAACTTTGATGTCCCTGAAACAGTTCAGTGCAGCGAAACAGTCACAATAACAGCAGATGCGTGGAATATTGGCGATAATGACCAGGACGAGGTTTCTGTCCTTGTAAATAACAGGGAACTGGGGCTTAGTGAAGATGCTTTAGCTGGAGACATAGATGCATTTGACAACCAGAAGGTTTCAATTACATTCGCTGTTCCTTCAGATGCAGAAGAGAAGTCTTATGGGCTGGACTTTGAGGTTCTTGACGAAGATAGTGATGTATACAAAAATGACTTTGATGATGATCTTTCAGAATTTAGGATTCCTCTGCAAGTTTCGGGAAATTGCGGAGAATCTGAAGCAGAAGAAGCTTCTGTTGTTGCAAACATAGTTTCTGGCGGAAGAGTAGGACAAGAACTCGTTGTCAGAGCCACAATCACAAACAACGCAAACACACAGAAAACCTATGCTTTGAATGTTGCGGGATATTCAGACCTGGCGTCTTCATTCTCTCTTGACCAAAATACATTGTCCCTGAATCAAGGAGAGTCTAAAAATGTGCTGATAACTCTTGATGTAAATAGAGACGCGGCAGGAAGCAAGACATTTTTCCTTGAATTGGTTTCAGATGGAAAACTCACAAGACAGCCTGTGACTGTCTCAATCAGCGAAGGAGCAGCAGGGATAACGGGATTTATAACAGAAGGAAACTGGTACTTGTGGGGAATAGGACTCTTGAATATCGTCCTAATCATAATAATAATAGTGGTTGCGGTAAGAATTGCAAGGAAATAATTCTTTCTGTTCTTTCTTTGATGGTTTTTAAGATATTTGACATTAAGTTAATAAACTTGCCTTAACTTTTCTTGAAATGAAAAAGAAAACAGGTGATATATCTGATATTATCCTGAGATATCTTGTTCTTGTCCTGGTTGCAATTCCGAATCTCTGGCTGTTTTACCTGATATTCACTCCTTTAACAGCGTATCCTGTTTACTGGCTCCTGAACCTTTTTTATGATGCCTCTATCTTAAATAACGAAATAATTCTGATAAACCAAGCTGTTTCCATAGAACTGATAGAAGCCTGCATAGCCGGCTCCGCATATTATCTTCTCTTAATCTTAAATTTATCAGTTCCTAAAATTGATTTAAAAAAAAGAATTAAGATGGTTGCCTTTTCCTTTTCCATATTTCTAGTCATTAACATTTTGCGAATATTTTCATTGAGTCTTGTTGCAATATCCGGATCCAG
>ASMP01000006.1 GCA_000405225.1 Nanoarchaeota archaeon SCGC AAA011-D5
ACCCCATCTTTCAGAAAAAAAATAGAGGTAGACGATTTTGTAAAGAACCTCAGAAGCAGGTTCCAGGACATAAAAGAAATTCTGCAGGAGCATCCCGAGCTGGAAGGTCTGGTATCTATAAACAAACTTTCAAAGGCAAGACAGAAAATCTCAATCATAGGGATGGTTTCTGATAAAAGGATGACCAAAAACAAAAATATCCTTTTGGATGTAGAGGATCTGACGGGAAAGATAAGGATTCTCGTGAGCCAGAACAAACCAGAGCTTTACAAAAAGGCCGAGGACATCTCCCTTGACAGTGTTATGGGATTTACCGGATTCGGAGACAGAGAAATATTTTTTGTAAATAACATTGTTTTTCCAGATGCAATAATTCCTGAAAGAAAAAAATCTCCTTTTGAAGAGAGCGCCCTTTTCATAGGAGACCTGCATTACGGAAGCAGACTTTTCATGGAGGAGAGCTTCCTGAAATTCGTAGACTACCTTAACGGGAAACACGGAAAAGCAGGAGAGGTCGAAAAAATAAAATACTTATTCGTACTTGGAGACCTTGTTTCAGGGGTTGGAATCTATCCCGGTCAAAAAAAAGACCTCAAGATAGAGGATCTGGAGGCACAGTTTCAGGGACTTGCAGAAATTCTGGGCAAGATAAAGCGGGGAATCAAAATAATAATTTCTCCGGGAAACCATGATGGAGTAAGACTGATGGAGCCGCAACCTGTTCTTGATGAAAAATATGCGTGGCCCCTCTATAACATGAAGAATGTCACCCTCACAGCAAATCCTTCTTATGTGAACATTGGTGCAAGAAAAATTTTTTCAGGCTTCGATGTTCTTACCTACCACGGATTTTCTTACCCTTTTTATGCGAATAATGTTCCTAGCCTTGTTGAAAAATCCCTGAACGAGCCAGATAAAATAATGGCTTACCTCTTGAAAAACAGGCACATGGCACCAACATATTCCTCTATTCAGACATGCCCCTCTGAAAAAGACGAGTTGGTAATAAAAAAAGTTCCCGATATCTTCGTTTCAGGGCACACCCATAAATGCGCTGTTTCTTATTACAACAATATCTTGATTATTTCCGGCTCAGGATGGGAAGAAGAGACAGAATACCAGAAAAGAAAAGGGAATCAGCCTGATTTTTGCAAAGTTCCAATGTTCAATTTAAAGACCAGAGCAGTAAAGATTCTCGATTTTGACATTAAAGAGGAACATGAAAGATTGATGCCTAAAACTGAAAAATTAAAATGAAAATAGCAATTGATATTGATGGTGTTTTGGCAGACATGATGCCTGTGCTAAACAATTTTTATAATAAGAAGTTTGGTACTTCCTTTAGTGTTGGTGATTATAAATATCATGACTTAGAAAAAACCTGGGGTGGTTCCAAGGAAGATGCTGTAAGAATTGTTGAAGAGTTTTTTCAAAGCCCTGACTTTTCAGAAATACTTCCTATAGCTAATTCTCCGAAGTCTGTTTTAAATCTATCCAAAAAACATGAATTATTCTTAGTAACTTCCAGACCACAGAATATCAAGCAGAGAACCTTGGAATTTTTACAAAATTATTTTCCAAAAGAAATAAAGAAAGTTATTCATACAGGACAGTATGTTTCGCCTGCATCCTCAATAAATAAATTTGATGTTTGTGTCCAGGAGAAAGCAGATGTTTTAATTGAGGATTGCTTGGAAATAGCAATTGACTGCGCTAATCACGGACTTAAAACTTTTTTGTTAGATTCTTCACTCAATCAGCTAAACAGGGAATATTCTGAAGGGGAGATACCTAAAAATCTTTTACGTGTTAAAAGCTGGCCTGAAATTGTGGAGAGGCTGAAATGAATACACAGCAATATCTGAAGGAAATAGAGAAAAGAACCAAGGAGGTGTACGCTGTAGCAGAGGAGGCGAGGAGCAAAGGCCTGGACCCTTCGGATAAAGTTGAAATCCCTCTGGCGAGAAGCCTTGCTGAAAAAGTTGTCGGGTTAATTTCAACAATTTACCCCCAGGTGATAGATTCGGGGATAGTGGAAAGAATCGTTGAGCTGGAAAAAAAATTCGGGAAACTGGATCCGGCAGTTTGTTTGCAAATCGCAGAGGAAATCTCAAAACAAAAATTCTGCAAGTTTCCGAGCCTGAAGGAAGCCATAGAGGCAGGAGCAAGAACAGGCATTGCATACATAACCCTTGGCGTTGTGTCCAGTCCAATAGAAGGGCTGACGGAGATAAGAATAGTAAAGACAGCAGAAGGAAAAGAATATTTCAGTCCTTATTTTTCAGGCCCTATAAGAAGCGCAGGAGGGAGCAGTGCTGCATTTTCCTTGGTCATAATAGATTATTTGAGAGAACTTTTCGGATATTCAAAATATGATCCAAGGGAAGAGGAGATAAAGAGAAGTGTTGCCGAGTTGCACGACTATCATGAAAGAGTCACCAATCTGCAATATATGCCGACAGACGAAGAGACCAGATTTTTGGCAAAACATCTTCCTGTGCAGGTCAATGGAGAGCCTTCCGAAACTATCGAAGCTTCCAATTACAAAAATCTGGAAAGGATAGAAACTAACTTTGTGCGAAGCGGATTCTGTCTTGTTCTCGGAGAGGGAATAGCTCAAAAAGCAAAAAAAATTTCAAAATACATATCTTCTTTGAAGAAAAAAGGGTTTAAGCTGAGCGACTGGGATTTTCTGGAAGAATATGTTAAAATTCATGAAAAGAGAGATGCTGGAAAAATAGAAGCTGCCCCTACATATATACAAGACCTGGTTGCCGGGAGGCCTGTTTTCGGACATCCTTCTGAATCAGGAGCATTCAGGTTCAGATATGGCCGCAGCAGAGTCTCGGGATTCAGTGCAGCCTCTGTACATCCTGCAACAATGGAGATTACAGACGGTTTTATTGCGATAGGAACTCAGCTCAAAATAGAAAAACCGACGAAAGGATGCATTGTAACTGTCTGCGATTCCATAGACGGACCGATAGTTAAGTTGTTCAATGGAACAGTCAGAAAAATAAAAACAAGAGAGGAAGCAAAGGCACTTTATCCAGATGTGGAAGAAATAATCTATATCGGGGATATTCTCTTTCCTTTCAGCGATGTTTCAAACAGAAACTTCAACCTGTTGAAGCCAGGATATGTAGAAGAAATCTGGAAGCTGGAGCTCAGAGAAAAAAATCCTGAACTGGAAAAGAGCATCGATCCTTTGAAAATAAGCCTTGAAAAAGCAGTTGAGATAAGCCTCAAAGAAAAAATCTCCCTTCATCCAGAATACATAATTTACTGGACAGAAATTTCAAAAGAAGAATTCCTTGGATTGATAGAATGGCTGAAATGCGGGAAAGCCAGCAAAAAAATAATTCTTCCTTACACAAAAACAGACCAGGAAAAATTCAAATTAGGGAAAAGAGCCCTAGAACTTTTAGGACTTGAGCACGAGGTAACCACCGAACACGTGGTCATAAATTTTGAAAACAGCAGGACATTATTTGCAAATCTCGGAATTGATCTTGAAATCTTAAATGTGGAAAAAGCATTAAGGGAGGATGTTAATAATTATGAAGAAAAAGTCAAGGAAGTCCTGTTATCTAAAAACCAGGATAATCCAGAGGATAGAAAAGACATTATCCTTGAAATTATAAATTCTATTTCAAAATTTCATATAAGAGACAAGGCAGGCGATTTCATAGGGGCCAGAATGGGAAGGCCTGAGAAAGCGAAATTAAGAAAATTAACAGGAAGCCCGAATGTCCTTTTTCCTGTGGGAAGCGAAGGGGGAAGATTGAGAAGTTTTCACTCGTCCCTTGAAAAGGGGAGTGTTGCAAGCGTATTCCCTATATTTTACTGCGAGAAGTGTAGGACAGAGACAATTTACAGAACATGTGAAACCTGCAGCTCTAAGACTATAAAGATGTTTTATTGTCATGAATGTGGAAAGACTTCTACAGAAAGATGCAAGGATCATAAGATGTCTGTTCCCTATTCCAATAAAACCATTGACATAAACCATTATTTCGAAAAAGCAAAGGAAAAACTAGGACTTTCCAATGGAGAAATTCCTTCTTTGATAAAAGGAGTCAGAGGAACTAGCTCTAAAGACCATATCGTTGAACATCTTTCCAAAGGGATACTTAGGGCGATGTTTGACCTTCAGGTGAACAAGGACGGGACGATAAGATTCGATGCAACAGAAATGCCGCTTGTCTCTTTTAAGCCAAAAGAAATAGGCGTGAGCATAGAAAAATTGAGGGAGATAGGATACGATGTGGATATTTACGGAGAAGAATTAAAGAGAGAAGACCAGATCCTTGAATTAATGCCACATGACATCCTGCTTCCGAGTTCTCCGGAATCTCCGGATGGAAGGGCAGATGACATCTTCATGAGAATATGCCATTTCATAGACGACATGCTTGTAAAATTTTATGATATGAAACCAATATACAATGTAAAAAAACGGGAAGACCTGGTCGGAAAGCTTGGCGTATGCATAGCCCCTCATAATTGCGCAGGAGTTGTCTGTAGAATAATCGGATTTTCAAATACCTTGGGGATGTTCGCAAGCCCTTTCATGCATGCCGCAATAAGGAGAGACTGCGACGGAGACGAGGCCGCAATAATGCTCCTCGGAGACGTCCTTTTAAATTTTTCACGGGAATTTATTCCGCAACACAGAGGAGGAACACAGGACTGTCCCCTTGTTCTGAATGCAAGAATTGATGCCGGAGAAGTCGATGACCAAATCATGGATTTTGAACTTGTTGATGAATACCCTCTGGAGTTATACAGGCTTGCAGAACAAAGAAAACATTCTTCTGAAATTCAGATAAATGACGTAAGAACTGTATTGAAAGAGGGAAAGGATCCATTTAAAGGACTGATGTTTACACACAGCACTGAAAATTTCAATGATGGAGTTACATGTTCCAGTTACAAACTTCTGGAAACCATGCAAGACAAACTAAATCATCAGATGGAACTCGTTGAAAAAATAAGGGCTGCAAACACAAGTGAAACAGCCAGGCTTATCATAGAGAGGCACTTTCTTAAAGACCTAAGAGGAAATCTCAGAAAGTTTTCAATGCAGGAATTTCGCTGTGTCGCATGCAATGAGATAATGAGACGCATTCCTTTGTCAGGAGTTTGCCAGAAATGCGGCGGAAAAATAATCTTCACGACAAATGAAGGAGGAATTAAAAAATACCTTGAACCTGCCCTGGAACTCGCAAAAAAATACAACCTCTCTTCATATATAAAACAAACCTTGGAGCTTACGAAGAGACATATAGATTCTATATTTGGGAAAGAATTAGAAAAGCAGGAAGGGCTGTCCAGATGGATTTGAGGAAATGGAAGTGAAGGATTTAGAACACGCGCTTAAACAAATTAAAGAAGGACTTGTTCCAATTGTTCTTGCTAGGAAAGATTTAGGCACATTTTGTGTCTTTGGAGAAACTAGAGAAGTTTTGAAAAATCACAAGGGGAAAATTCTAGGATTAATAAAAGGATCCCCCGATGACTTAGAACTTCCAAATGATTATCTAATAAGCATAGATTGGTTTAATAATGAAGACATTCGTTTTATTCAAAATTACTTAGGCCTAGAGCAATTAAATTATCAGGAAATATCAATTATTGGTTATACTGCTCTTGAAACCCACTCAACTTGATTATCTATAAAAATTTAAAGTGTTAAATAAATGACTATTGTTGGAAGGATTAAACAGCCAATCATGTTCGTTCTTTTTACCCCAGAGGATATGCAGTAAATTCCAGTGAGTGATGAAACAACCAAGACAAGCAGTCCGATAAATCCAGAAACCAGGAAGGTTACAACTGCTATTGCAACTATTGTGGCAATTGAAACCTTAGAATAATCTATTTTTTCAAGAACCAGCAGAAATTTCTTGGACAAGATGTTTAAAATAAAAAACGAAGCAAAACCAGAAACAATAATCACAAAGACAATCAGGAAAAAGACATTCCATTCGGGAATTCCAATAAGGCTCTTTATAGCTGCTGCAGAACCTGTTCTTGTTTTTGATATTAAGAACAGTCCCAGGAAAGAGAGACACATTGTCAGCATTGTTATTGTTCCTAACATAAAAAGAAACTGCTTTCTGTCCGTCTTTGCAAATTGATTGCTTATTATTGCAATCTGCCCGCTGCTTATTGCAGGAAGAAAAAGGCTTAATGGAGAAAAAAGGGCGGAGCTGAGCAAAGATTTTCTTTCTTTTTTAATTTCTATTTTCGCCTTTTTTTCTGTTGCCTGTTTTTCTATTTTCGTCTTTTGTTTTATGCTGAAAAAAAGACTTGCGGTACCAAATAATCCTGTAAGAAGAGGAAGCAAAGGCTCTTTCAATTCCATTCCTAAAACAATATATCCGAGTGCACCTGTTAGCAAAAAAACACCCAGCGCGGAGAATTTCTTTTCTTCCAGAAGAATCATATTCAAAGACACCGCAATAAGCCCAAGAGCAATAACTGACCCTTGGAGATTTTTAATAAAAGCGGAAAGAAAATACAAAGGAAAAATCAGAAGGAGAAAAATAAACAAACCATAAAGACATCCAACGCCTGCAAGATGAACCGCCAGAAATCCCTCGCCTCTTTTAAGCATTTCGTGTCCGGGGGCTTTGTGTAAATAGTCACCGTTGTGTATAAAGTCAAAAGATTTTAAAAGTATCCCGTTCGTCTAATTTTAAAGAAGAACGGCAGGGTGTGGAATCCTGCCGCTTGGGTCTTCTGTCATACATGACTATGATTCTTCTTCTTTTGCGGTAGCAATAACTTCTGAAAATTCTTTTTGATTAAGCATTGCACCATATTTTCTTGAGAAAATATTTATGATTTCATCAAACAAATCAATCAATGTTTGGTCCTCTTCTGCACTTTCCCTTATTTCTGCCAGAACATAAAACACCAAATCAACCAAAGGATAAGCATAAGGGTCCTTTGTAGCAGGCTCGTAAACATGTTCGTAGAACTTATGATTTCCATTAATCATTATTATTTGTTTCCCATTAGCAAATGCGACTCTAAATATTGGTGCATTTGGACCATCACTTGAAACGATTACCCCTCTGCCATATTTATCTTCAAGTATCCTTCTTATTATGTCTTTTTTCAATTCTTTTTTGTTTTTTGGAATTGTGGGATCGTTGTCTATCTTGTTAAATAATTCTTTTTCCAATTCTTCGGTTGCTATTTCTTTCTTCCCCTCTGGCTTTCTTCCCTTTTCAATTTCAATCTTGGTTTTTATCTTTGATTTTCCAGATTCGTAAATTCTTTTGGCTGCTTCACTACCCGTATCTTTTGGTTCAGTTCTTGCATTTCTTCTTCTCTCATGCTCCTGATACGCAGCAGAAATTATCTTTGAAACTCTTTGTTTTATTGCTTCTAATACAACATCTTGAGGATAAGCTTTGCTTTTGTTATGACCTATTCCAAAATAACGGTCAAGACAAGAATCAAAACGTATCTCTCCTCTTATATAGTTGAGATGGTCATATTTGTAAGGTCTTGCTCCATACCAATCTGGATAACCAATTTCTCTACCATTTCTTATTAGATATAAACCTTGCTTTGGAATGCTCGGGTCCAATTTATTCCAAAGTTCTTTATTATCCATTATCTTGTCAATATCAAGCAATATGACTTCAACAACAACATTGCTTTTGATTCTTTTTCCTTCTTCATTGATATAATCAATGGGTACATTAACAGGGTCTGCATAAAGCTTTTCCACCCCGTAAATATTCTTGTATCTATGATTTTCCAACCTACATAAGGGGTCTATTAACTCTACCTTTACAAAATTTACATATATGTTAATCCCTTGATTAATGAAGTGACGATATATTGTTGATACTGCTTCTATTATCGCCGAGTTTAACGTTGCTGGTTTCTTCTTGTCCAGCTTATCACAAGTAGACCAAAAGACCATCGTTCCAGAATCTTGGAATCTCTTTTGTGACATAATAAAATGGTCTTCTGATAATTCATAGGTTTTTGGCAAAAATGCCTTGTGTTTTTTAAGGTAGTCAAAGTCAATCTCATTTGTCCAAATCTTTTTATCATCTTTTATTTTTGACGCAATTATTGATTTCGGAGATTGGGCTGCACATGCATTAGATAGACCCATCCCAAATCTTCCAATTTTTTTTGAAAATGTTCTTGGATTAAGAGTTCCACCAAACTGCAATGCAGTTCTTATGTTATCCTTTTCTATTCCGTCTCCATCATCTTGGACTAAAAGCCAAATTTCGTTAGCTTTCTTGTCTTCTGCAAAATCCACCCATACATTTTGTGCATTTGCATCAAGTGAGTTATCTATCAATTCGCAAACTGATTCTATAGTAGTCATATTATTGTCTCTTATGACTTCAAGTAGCTCAATGGTGTTAACGAAGCTTACATCTTCATTTTCTTTTTCCATTATCTCCTCGCCCCCAGAAATCTTTTCTTGATGTGTCTTCCAAGAACATCAAGTGGATGTTCCATAATTAAATTGTGTGGCTGACTTGGATGTATCTTGTTTATTGTCATACCTTTGTTCAAGTAATGATATTCTGTCTCAAGAATGAATCCTTCTCTCATTGAATTAACGACCCGAAATGAAAAATAACTGAATTTTCCAGAATGATTATGGGTTAGCAATCTTTTCCTTAAGCTTCCATCAGAACGACCAACATAACCAATGATGAATTCTCCTCTTCTAAAATCTCCCAAGAAATAAATTCCTTT
>ASMP01000007.1 GCA_000405225.1 Nanoarchaeota archaeon SCGC AAA011-D5
GTGTAGTCTATATCTTTCACAACAAAATAAAGACTCTGGTGTTTTTCACTATTGAGATTTTTGTAGACGGCTTATCAAAAAAAAGATGACAGTGATAGAATGCCAAAACTGAAAGGAAGAGCAGTTCACAAAGGGATTTTCATAGTATTAGTTCTGACAGCATTATTTGTCGCTGGCTTCGTATACGCGCAGGGCACAGTCACGATCACGAAGAAATTAGGGCCATTCCCTGCTGGCGGAAGTGCAGACGATCCTGCGATATGGATACACCCAACAGATTCATCAAAGAGCCTGATGTTCCTTTCTGACAAGTCTGCAGGAATCTACGTGCGCGATTTCAGCGGCAAGGAATGCCAGCATATAAACTTCAACACCGCACTGAATAATATTGATACAAGGACAGGATTCAATCTTGGCGGGCAGCAGATAGACATAGTCGCGGCAAATCTCCGCGACATCGGCAAGCTCGCTGTACTCAAGATAAATCCCAACCACAACTGCAACAATGACGTGCTCACAGTGCTTGCAGGACCCAGCAGCTCCGGCAACAGCATCCAGGGCGACAGCTACGGCTTCACTCTTTACAAAAGATTGTCTGACGGTAAGATGTACGTGTTTGAGAAGCCAAAAAGCAGCACGCCGATAAAGCAATATCTTGTGGACGGGAACAGCGGCTCGATCGTGGTCACAGCTGTGCGGACGATAAATGATGTTGCCATAGGCGTTGCAGAGGGCGCAGTCGCTGATGACGAACTGGGTCTTGTGTACTTTGCAGAAGAGACAAAAGGAATACACAAGTACAATGCCGATCCTGACAGCTCTGTAAAGACGAGACTTTCATTTTTCGCAAGTGGCGATGGCACAGCTTCCGACAGGGAAGGATTGTCTATGTACAAGTGCAATGACGGCACAGGATATTTGATTCTTTCAAGCCAGGGCAACTCGCAGTTCAAGGTTTACGAGAGGCAGGGCAACAATGTATTCAAGAAGACATTCCTGGCAAGCGGCTCAAGCGGCACAGACGGACAGGACTCCATCTCATCTACAGCACCAGGCTTCCCGAACGGATTCCTCGTGATACACGACGGCGGCAACAACTACAATGTTTTTGACTGGGCAGATGTTGCTCAAAGCGACCTGAAAATATGCCCAAATGGGGGGTCAGGAACCATAACAGCTCAGTGCAGTGACGGGATAGACAACGACGGGGACGGAAAAATAGATTATCCAGCCGACCCTGGATGCACATCATCAAGCGACACATCCGAAGTTGACCCTGCGCCCGGCGACACAACTCCTCCTGTGCGCAGCGGGGGCTCGCCTTCCGGCACACTGCCTTCAGGAACGCCTTCAGCAACGCTGTCATTGACAACAAACGAAGCAGCGACTTGCAAGTATTCGACGACGGCAAACGTTGCATATTCGTCCATGACAAATACTTTCACAACAACAGGAGGAACAACGCATTCGCGCAGTATCACTGGATTGGCGAATGGGAACACCTACAGCTACTATGTAAGGTGCGTTGACAGCGGTGGCAATGTGAACACTAACGATTTCACGATAAGTTTTTCGGTAGGAGGCTCTGGACTTCCACCACCGCCACCTGAACTACCTCCTCCTCTAGGTGGCGACATGACACCACCGTTTGTAACAATCACTGCTCCGACACAGAATCAAGAATTTCCTTCAGGCACAGCGTCTATAACGCTTTCTGCAAAAACGAACGAACCGGCAACGTGCAGGTATTCGACGACGGCAAATGTCGCATATTCATCAATGACAAATACTTTCACAACAACAGGAGGAACATCACATTCGCGTGATTTTGCTGGGTTGGGGTTGGCGAACGGGAACAATTACAGCTACTATGTAAGGTGCATTGACAGCGTGGGCAATGTGAACACTAACGATTACACAGTCACTTTTTCTGTCTCTTCTGCAATACAAGTGTGTGTTTTAAACTCTGCTTCCTGGAGTAAGAAAAATGCTGTCGAGGGTGAAATTGTTTACTTGAACGTCTTTGGGAATAACTGCAATGGAAAAACTATTTCTTTTGAAGTTAGGGAAAGGGATATTTTTGGTGATATTGATGTAATTGGTGATGACCCTGTTCAAATAAATCCATTTAATGTATTATTTAACGGAGACAGTGCATCTGGAACCTGGACAGCAGAATGGCAGTCAGATGGATTATTTGACTTAGGTGGTAATCCTGAATATTATTTCATTGCTTCTCTCTGTGCTTCATCTACCTGTGCTTCATATGTCAATGAAGAAATAAGATCTGGAACAGAAGATTCGGAATTGCTGAGAGTTAGTGGTGGTGCTTGTACCGATACGACGTGGATTCCATCAGAAACAAACTTATGTGGTAATGTAACTCAGGTATCGAACTGCGGCAACGCACGCATAGTGCAAGGGCTGGTTATTTGTAATACAGGGCAGATATGTAGCAACAACAACCTATGCACCACACCAGGGGCTAATGACACAACGCCGCCGATAGTAACAATCACTGCTCCTGCAAACAATCAGGAATTCCCTCTAGGAACTACGACTGCAACTCTGTCGGCAACAACAAACGAAGCAGCGACTTGCAGGTATAGCGATGCAGATGTTAGTTATAATGCTATGCCATATACTCTTAATGGCCAAGGTACGATGAGCCATACAATAGTCATTCCAAATCTTCAGAATGGAACTAATTATGTCAGGTATGTTCGTTGCAAAGATACGGCAGGAAACACCATGAATAATAGCCAATCAGTCAGGTTCAGTGTTGGAAGACCAATATCATTTTGCGGGGACAATGTATGTAATGCAACTGAAACAAGAAATTCTTGTTCTGTTGATTGCCCTCTTTCCTGTGATCTTACTTCTGCTTCTTGGAGTAAGAAAGATGCCATCGAGGGTGAAATTGTTTACCTAAATGTTAGAGGGAATAGTTGCGATTTGAAAACAATCTCTCTTGAAGTTAAGGAAAGGGATATTTTTGGTGACGACGCTGTTCAGGTAAATCCTTCTAATGTTATATTTAGCGGGAACAGTATACAAGGAACATGGACAGCAGAATGGCAGGATGAAGAAACAGGAGAGTCAGCTCCTCCCGAATATTATTTCATTGCTTCTGTTGTAGGAACAAATGAAGAAATAAGCTCTGGAAAGGGTAATTCAGAATTGTTGTCCGTAAATAAACCATCTTCTGGCGGAGGAGGTGGTGGATATGGTGGTGGAGGTGGAGGATCTGGCGGAGGAGGAGGTGGTGGAAGTGGAGGTGGAGGAAGAAGAACAATACACATATCAAGAGATTTTAGTCTAGAGACAGGGGTAAAACAAATTGAAATAGATGTGATAGATGAAGCATATGTAGATGAAGCAGAGAGTATTAGTATAACTGTTTCAAAATATGACTCTTTACCGGCAACTCTTTCTGTTGCAAAAACAGGGCAAGTTTATAAGTATCTGCAAGTTGAAACAGAAAATCTCGGTTCTGATTTAGAAAATGCAAAAATCACGTTCCAAGTTGAAAAGTCTTGGCAAATAGAAAATAATCTTGGGAAAGAGGATGTAGCATTATTCAAGTTTGATGGAAGCTTAGGTAGATGGAATGAACTCCAGACAACGTTTTCATCAGAAGATGGTACTTATTACTACTATGAAGCAGAGCTCGCTAGTTTCAGTTATTTTGCTATTGGGAAAAAAGAAATGGCTACTGAAGATGAAGAAATTCCAGTGATACCAAGGAAATCTACCAATGTTCCTGTTATCCTTATTATTCTTGTGGTGGTTTTATTAATTTCTATAATTCTAATAAGATTCATAAAAAAACGCGTAGAGAAGTATGAAGATAACCAGCCCTAAAATAGATTATTGATTTAAGAATTTTAAAAATAGAATGTATCTCCTATTATAGGAAATTTCTATAGGCATCATTAAATTTAAATGTAAAGATTCCTTGGGATTAAAATGGCTGAAAAAGTTGTTGTGATAATTCTTCTTCTTGTAATCATTGTTGGTGGAATTTTTTTATTCAATGCTGTTTCAAAAAATCCTGAAAAAACCGCAGGCGTCATAAACAATTCTGATAAAAGTAGCGTAAGTACTACAACAACACAAACAACATGTACAAACAAAGCAGGTTTCGCGTCAAACTGCATCAACAGCATTCCTGTCCTAAGCTTGAACAATCCAGTTGTCTCAGACAATACAATTACAGTGACAGCGTCGGTAAGTATGTCAGGAATAAACACCATTTACACCATTGGATATTACTGGTCGCAGGCACAAAACCAATGGATTCGGTTCACTCTAACTGGCAGTGCTTATCCAGGAACCAATGGGAGTACGTGGCTGACAAATGCAACATCAAAACAATTGCTAATCCCTACGAGCGCAGCGATAAATAATGTGATTTATGTTGCAACATGGGATTATGTTTATCAGAACAACTGGGTCGGTCCTAGTTGCATAGGTTCAACAGGTAATTGCTGGCGGCTCGTAAGCATAACTGTGCCGTCGCAGCCGCCGCCAACTGGAAACGGTTCATTAAGCGTGCCGCTAACAGTCAAGGAAACGGCAGGCGTTGGGTCATCCGGCTATCCAGTCAGCGTCATTGTGCCCCTGCCTTACGGCAGCTACCAAAATACAGGAGCTTTTCGCGTAATGAACAGCGCCGGCGCCACGGTCCCGGCGCAGTTTGAAGTCTTGAACCGCTGGTGGTCCAAGGACAATAGCATTCGGCACGTGGCGGTGCATTTTCAGCCTACTGTCGGTGCTTTCACCGGCCCTAGTACCGGAATGGCTTCGTATACGCTGAAGGATAACGGAGGGAACATTCCTCCGACCAATCCGGTAACTTTGGCAGACAACGGCAATACAATCACATTAGACAACGGAATCCTGCGAATGACCGTCAACCGTTCTCCGTTCAAGATAACACTTCCTACGGGACAACTAGCGGCGATATTCGACGGCGCAGGCCCATTGGCAGGGCAGGTACAGAGATCATTCGATAGAACCGATGTAACAGTTTCCATAGAGGAGAGCGGCCCCATGCGGGCTGTTATCCGCGCCGACGCTCCCACGCTTTACTACTCCGCCAGCAACCAAACGCACGGCTGGGCCATCCGCCTATATGTCTACGCAGGCAAATCTTTCATCAAAGTGGATTATCAACTGCAGAATTCCGCCAAAACCAAGACTTACTCTGCCCCGCTCTATTTCAAAAGCCTCACTTTGCAGCTTCCCGTCAATGCGCCGACGGTTCCGGCCCAAGTCCATGCGGACATGGTCACCGGCGATTTCAGTGGTAAGCCCCAGGGAGCTCTCAAGGCCGGCCCGGTCAGCGCTTTTATCCGCAATTTTTGGCAAATGTGGCCCAACGGCCTGTCGGTGGACGGCAACGGCCTGCTGCGCGTCGAGTTTTGGCCCGCGTGGAGCGCTCAATTCTACCAAGGGCAGCTGACACCGTTAGGCCTTTACTGGCTCGACGACATGCAGCAGACTTACAAGGAAACTTTGTTGGATTTTGGATCGCCATCCGCCAACGTAATGAGCGCCATGGCCAAAACGTTCCAATATCCTCCCGTCGTGACCCTGCCGGTTTCCTGGTATGCCGACACCAAGGCCACGCTGGACTTGGGCGGGATTATTCCGGTCCGCACGCGCATCACTACCTCCGATGTGCGTCTTCCCACCTACGATCCCTCCAACTACGACACTAAAAGCGATTCAAGTTATAGATTCGGCTGGAATCGTTTTATCATGCTGGACGAAAGCCGCAGGTTTCGTTCCTGTGTGGGGGGAGGGTGGCCTGACAGCGCCAGCAGTTTCATCGCCACGGAAAATCCCGTCGATTACTTCACTTGGCAGGATGTGGCAGTTGGAGAGCTCAACATGCGCCCACAATGGATTGCACATTACAAGCATGCGACGGACTGGTCTTTGATACAGCCCAGCGAAAATCCTTACTGCGGAGAAACGAGTTGGAGGAAGTTCGATCGCGCCAACAATCCCGACAAGCTGGATTCTCCTTATCTGCCGGGCAGCGGGCGCAATGCCGCAGCCCGGGACGACGAGCATGGATGGTTTTATTACATCGAAGAGGCCTACTGGGCCAGTGGCAACCCGTGGATCAAGGATTGGTATGAGTTCGTCGGGGAATTCCGCAAAGTGAGGCTCAACAACCTGGATCCATTCCCCGATGAGAGTAGCCGCGCGGTGGGACATTCCATTAATCACGCTGTACAGGCCTATCGGATCACCGGAGACCCGGCCATTCCCCCGATGATTCATTCTTATCTTCAGAATTACATTGTGCCAGGCATCTATCCTACCGGCGCTCGCGCCAGCGTAAACAATCCGGACCAGGAAGCCGTGTTTCAGATGGGCTATCTGTCCAGGGCCATCGCGGATTACATTGAGGAGCTCAAGACGCCGGACAGCGTCGCGATGAACATCCTGGCCGGATTTGTAGGATGGAACATGAACAACGCCAATTTCGGCTATTACATGGATGTGACCAAATCCACCACAAAAGGCACCTCCGACGGCACTTCCGGAACCATGGCCGATCCCCAGGTCTGGTACGCGATGAAGACGGGACAGCAGGAGCCCATTGCCCATGTCAACGCCTACATTGATCGCGGCATTCCGGCCGGCGGCGGCAGTCTTCCCTACGCCGACCTGAAGAATTGGAAGGGCGATTTCCACGGACGGCTGACCGTGTTCGCCAGGAACAATACGTGATAAATATTTCTTAGTTATAGTTGTCCTAATTCTCGTAACAAATGCACAAATACCTTCAACGTTCAAATGTTAAAATGTGTTCTCTATTGCAATAAATGTCTATAAACTTCATTAAA
>ASMP01000008.1 GCA_000405225.1 Nanoarchaeota archaeon SCGC AAA011-D5
GGCGGGAAAAGGTGTTGTGGCAATGGCTAAAAAAAGTGTTGTGATAATCCTTCTTCTTGCAATCATTGTCGGTGGAATTTTTTTGTTTGGCACTGTTTCAAAAAATCCTGTAGAAACAGCAGGTGTCGTAGGCAGTGATATGCTAGAGTGTCAGAGTACAACAGGCTTCGCGTCAAACTGCGCAAACAATGTCCCTGTGCTGTCGCTAATCAACCCAAGCATATCAGGCACAACTTTGACTGTAACAACAAGTGTTGAGCAGTCGGGAATAAATGCAATCTACAAGACAGGATATTACTGGAATCAGGGACAAAACCAGTGGGTCTCCTTTACATTGACGGGCACTTCTTACCCTGGAACAAGCGGCTCGACATGGCTGACAAATTCGGCAAGCAAGACATTGAGCATGCCTACAAGCGCAGCGATAAATAATGTGATTTATGTTGCCACATGGGATTACATTTATCAGAACAACGCGTGGAGCGGGCCATCGTGCAGCAATGCAGCAGGGTGTTGGAGGTCTGCAAGCGTGACTGTTCCAAATCCAGGAACAGACACAACAGCGCCTGTGCGCAGCAGCGGTTCGCCTTCCGGCACACTGTCAGCAGGAACGACTTCAGAAACTCTGTCGGCAACAACAAACGAAGCAGCGACTTGTAGATATTCGACGACGGCAAATGTCGCATATTCATCAATGGCAAATACTTTCACAACAACAGGAGGAACAACGCATTCGCGCAGTATCACTGGATTGGCGAACGGGAACACTTACAGCTATTACATCAAGTGTATTGACAGCGTGGGCAATGTGAACACAGACGATTTCACGATAATATTCTCGGTGGCTACTGCGCTCCCTCCGCCAAACGGCAGCGGCATATGGATTTCCCGCCAGGAGATTGCAGCTCTGCCAATGTCTGGCAGCGGATGGAATAATGTAAAATCAGCTGCAGATGGCTCATGTGGAACACCAGATCTTGCTAATCAGGACGATCCGACTAACGTGTGCATAATGGCAAAGGCTCTTGTCTATGCACGCACGGGCCAGGAGTCTTACCGCAGTGGCGTTGTGACTGCACTCCGCAGCATCGTGAACTCAGGCACTTATAATGGTCGTGCACTCGCTCTAGGGCGCGAGCTCATAGCTTATCCTATAGCAGCAGATTTGATAGATTTGAAAACTTACGACCCTGCGCTGGACAGCCAATTCAGAAACAAGATAAAACAGCTTCTCACGACACCAACATCAGGTGGGCCAAGCAACCTGATTGACTGTCACGAGGACAGGCCTAACAACTGGGGAAATCACTGCGGAGGCTCGCGCATTGCTGTTGACTTATATCTGGGCGATACAGCAGATCTTGCAAGAGCTGCACAGGTTTTCAAGGGATGGCTCGGCGACCGCTCATCTTATGCAGGATTTGCTTACGGCGACTTGTCATGGCAGTGCAATTCGGCAACACCAGTGGGGGTAAATCCAAAAGGCTGCACGAAATCAGGCCACTCTATCGACGGCGTTCTACCTGATGACCAACGCCGTTGCGGCAGATTCAGCTGGCCTCCATGCCACACTGGCTATACATGGGAAGGTCTCCAGGGTGTAATTGCGCAGGCTGTAATGCTGAATCGCGCAGGCTACGATGCCTGGAACTGGCAGGATAAGGCATTGCTGCGAGCAGTGCAGTGGCTCCACACCGAAAGCAACGATCCCGCTGGAAGCGACGACACCTGGGCGCCTCACGTCATAAATTATTATTACGGAACTAGTTTCCCTGCGCCCACGCCTTCTTCGCCTGGAAAGAACGTGGGATGGACAGACTGGACACACCAGAGATAATAAAATAAGCTGTTGGAAAACCTTTGGTTTTCCATGTATGTGAAACAAGTTTAATATGTCCCGATTATTTACTTGTTTCAATATATATACAAAGCAAAATTAATTGTATACCATGGCCAACAAAAATATCATTCTAATTAGTGTTATTCTTGTATTTTTTATTCTCCCATCTGCCGAAGCAAGAGTGATAGAATTATTTCCTTCGAACGCAGACAGCAGCTGCAATGAGGAATTCGAGAATGTTGCAAACACCCTGCAGCCCGGCGACGAGCTTGTGCTGCACGGCGGCATATACACGCAGAACTGCCGCAGGGCCATAAGTGCAAAAGGAACTCTGAGCCAGCCTATAACAATACGTGCTGCTGTAGGGGAAGTCCCAATACTTACAAGGCCTGCGAATAACATAGACACCCAAAACAACATCGAAATAGACAGCTCTTCCTACATTATAATACGCGGGATAAAGTTCAAGGGCGGAAGCACAGGAGTGCGTTTCATAAATTTCAATCACAACATAACGCTGGATGGTCTTGAAATTTTAGATACGGGAAACAACGCCATAGCGATAAACAGCGGGAACGCCGATTCGATGAAGTTCATTAACAATCATATCCACGACACAGGCAAGAGCTCAAGCAGCACAGAAGGGGAAGGCATGTACATAGGATGCAATAACAATGCGTGCCGCGTGACCAACAGCATATTTGCGAATAACTACATACACCACCTGCGGGGCACAAGCAGCGGGGGCAATGATGGCATCGAAGTTAAGGTAGGCTCGTACAACAACATAATCCGCGACAACGTCATTCACGACACGACTATAGGGACGCGATACCCATGCATATTTGTGTACGGCGGCGGGAGCAGTGTAAATGTAGTAGAAGGGAACGTGATGTGGAACTGCGGGGAAGCGATACAGGTTCAGGCAGACGCAATAATCCGCAATAACATAATATTCAACTCAGACGTGGGCATAACAGCGTCACCGCATGCACAGGTTGCAAACATGAAGAACGTCGAGATAGTGGGCAACACTATTTACGGGCATTCGCAGGAGTGCATGTACATAAGATGGTCCTCGGCAACAAACATGACTGTCGCGAATAATGCAATATATTGTCCTGGAGCGACGGCGATAGATGCTTCCGGAATATCAGGGAGCACTATCAGATTTAAGTCAAATTATGTCCAAGGCATCATGACGGGCGCAAGCGTAGATAATTCGAGATTCTTTGACGGCGGCGACGCTGCAGCAGCGTTCATAAACCCGTCATCGATGGATTTCTGGCCCAAAGCAGGGTCAGTACTTGTAGGAAAAGGCGACGCAGCGTACGCAACAGCAACCGAATTCAACGGAGCTGTGCGCACAAGCCTTTATGACGTGGGCGCTTACGAGACAGAAGGTCTCGCATCAAATCCTGGCTGGAAAATAAGCACAGGGTTCAAAGGCGGAAGCACATCGCAGCCTCCGCCGGCTTGCACAGCATCAGCAGGTTTCGCGTCCAACTGCATCAACAGCATTCCTGTCTTAAGCTTGAACAATCCAGTTGTCTCAGACAATACAATTACAGTGACAGCGTCGGTAAGTATGTCAGGAATAAACACCATTTACACCATTGGATATTACTGGTCGCAGGCACAAAACCAATGGATTCGGTTCACTCTAACTGGCAGTGCTTATCCAGGAACCAATGGGAGTACGTGGCTGACAAATGCAACATCAAAACAATTGCTAATCCCTACGAGCGCAGCGATAAATAATGTGATTTATGTTGCAACATGGGATTATGTTTATCAGAACAACTGGGTCGGTCCTAGTTGCATAGGTTCAACAGGTAATTGCTGGCGGCTCGTAAGCATAACTGTGCCGTCGCAGCCGCCGCCAACTGGAAACGGTTCATTAAGCGTGCCGCTAACAGTCAAGGAAACGGCAGGCGTTGGGTCATCCGGCTATCCAGTCAGCGTCATTGTGCCCCTGCCTTACGGCAGCTACCAAAATACAGGAGCTTTTCGCGTAATGAACAGCGCCGGCGCCACGGTCCCGGCGCAGTTTGAAGTCTTGAACCGCTGGTGGTCCAAGGACAATAGCATTCGGCACGTGGCGGTGCATTTTCAGCCTACTGTCGGTGCTTTCACCGGCCCTAGTACCGGAATGGCTTCGTATACGCTGAAGGATAACGGAGGGAACATTCCTCCGACCAATCCGGTAACTTTGGCAGACAACGGCAATACAATCACATTAGACAACGGAATCCTGCGAATGACCGTCAACCGTTCTCCGTTCAAGATAACACTTCCTACGGGACAACTAGCGGCGATATTCGACGGCGCAGGCCCATTGGCAGGGCAGGTACAGAGAT
>ASMP01000009.1 GCA_000405225.1 Nanoarchaeota archaeon SCGC AAA011-D5
TATAAAATGACAAAAAGAACAAGAAGCATGACATTAAGAAGAAAAACTCTTGAAAGAGATAATTTCACATGCCAGAAATGTAAAAGAGAGGATAAAACTGGCAAAAGCCTTGAAGTCCATCATATTATTCCATTATATATGCAGGAAAAAGAGGAATTAGACAATCTTATCACTTTATGCAATGATTGCCATCATTTTGCTCCCGACAAACTAGATGAATTTAGCGAATACATGAAGGAAGAAATGACAGGAACATTCACAATATTAATTAAATCAATTAATAAAGTAAGAAAAGAGCATCCTGAACTGTTTGAATGAGGAATTCTGCTAATATGGATTGTGGGAACCATAGATTTAGGGTTCTAATATTCTATAAACTTTTCCATTCTTTATTTCGCAAGGAAATTCATGTTTTTCATTTAATTTTAATATTGGTGAAGTAAAACCTAATTCTTTGATGACATATATAGAATTTCCTTGGTCATTTTTAATATAACATAAGGTCTCAAATGTCCCATCTTTAATCATATTTTTTGGGACATCAAAATTGATTATAGATACATTTCTGTAGAGGGTTGCAAAAACATCGATACTAGCATTAATATTGATTGGTTGTTGTGTAGCTACTGAAGAAATATTTTTTACAATTTCCTCAATTTTAGGTAATCCCTCAAAAGCTATAAATGCTGTTAATAAAACTAAAAGAAATCCAAATAAAAATTGTGAGATAATATGAAGTTTGTCCCATTTATCTCTCTCTATAGAAATGTTACCCTTAATATTTTTTATTTTTAATTTTGTCATTTTAACTTAACCCCTCACAAGCCTTCCCATTCCCATCTGCATCCAACCCATGAACATCTCCAGGCCCGCACAAGTCAAAGACATACTGAGCCTCGCTCTGGGTTGTAAAGTTTCCACAATTATATATATCAGAAGAGCAATCATAAGTGTTATTACCTAAAGAACCCGCGCTGTTATTATCATTAACATTATCTTCCTGATTCTGTGTCTGATTCAACAAATTATCAGCTTTCTCAGAAATTAAAGACAGTGGATCCATTATAAAAAACACGATTATTGCTGTTAAAATAAGAATTCCCAGTGTCCACAATATGATTTTAGGCCAGTTTTTTGTGCTTCTTGTTGGTTTTGAGTATGGATATTGTGGATATGGCATTTTAAGGGGAAGAATAGGGAATATTTAATAGTTTTTATTTAAAAGTTAACCAAAAGATCTTTAAAGTAAGAGAGATATATACTAAAATGACTAAACACAGAATAATTCTTGGAGATGCATTAAAAGTTTTAAAAACAATTCCTAATGGAAGTGTTGATTTAATTTTTGCAGACCCTCCCTATAATATGTCTAAAAAGAATGGTTTGGCATGGGGCTATAGCAAGCATGTAACAATGCAAGAAAGTTGGGATATGTTTTCTAAAGAAGACTACTTCAAATTTAATAGAGAATGGTTAAGAGAATGCTTCAGGATCTTGAAACATGGTGGTAGTTTGTGGGTTTCTGGAAGCTTTCATAACATCTATCAGACTGGATTTATAATTCAGCAATTTCACCCTGATATTAAAATAAATAATAGTATTGTTTGGTTTAAGCCAAATGCCCAACCAAATATCACTTGCAGGTTCTTTACGGAAAGCACCGAACATTTAATTTGGGCCTCTAAAAACGGAGAAGGTAAGAAATGGAAGTTTAATTATGAATGGAGCAAACAAATAGAAGATCCAATTAATCCGAAAGGGAAGCAGACAAGAAATGTTTGGAGTATCCCTTTAACCCCTAAGAATGAAAAATGGGCTGGAACCCATCCCACACAGAAACCATTTGAATTATTAAAAAGGATAATACTCTCCTGCACAGATAAGGGGGATTTAGTATTGGATCCTTTCTTAGGTTCAGGTACTACTTCGGCGGTTGCTAAATATTATGATAGAAACTCAATTGGTATAGAGATTGATAAAAAATATATGGAAATTATAAAAAAAAGACTACAAAAAAGCCAAAAAACTTTATCAGACAGTGAACCTGAAATAATCTTTGAAAAGTTTAATAGTCAATTTGGGTTGGACAATTCTAGGTACTCGAAAGGCAACGTTTCAAAAAAATACTTGCAGCCGACAGATTCTATGTAATTTAAAGTGTCTTTATAGCTCTTGTGCATAAACCATTTGCTAAGGATATAACAATATTCTATTTTAATTCCTGTCCCTAAAAATAGTTTTTGATATTGTTTCTTTTTGAAATCACAAGTTTGTAATTTCTCATCAACAGATCCAGATACTTTCTGGAATTTCATTTCAATGACAAAAAGCGTTTTATTGGCTAAAATAAAGATTGCTTCATCTGGAAGAAGCCTTTTAGAGATTCTCGCTTCCCAATTAATTTTATATGTTTTCAAAAATTTATAAAGATCTCCTTTCTTGAGAAATTTAGCTACAAATGTTTCTTTATACAAGAGATCATTACCTTTAGTTGTATAACCCTCAACTTTTCTGAATAGTTCTCTTAAATCTGCTCTTTTCTCAAATTTTAACCCTGTTAGTGTGTTTGCTCCACCTTTCCCACCTTCTATCATCTTGAAATCACTATGAAATCCCAACTTTTAAATAATTCCCCTTTACAAATCATCACCCATGTGGCCCCTTAACTCTGAAAGCAAAGAAGGCATTCTTTTGTAAAGCCATTTGTTGAATTTTATGAATTCCTCTGCTTCGTTTTTTATGTAATCTAATATTTTGTCATACTCTTTGTTACTGTACCAGCCTGGAATCAGGATTCCCGTGCCTTTTTTTCCTGTTATGTCGCTTAGCCTTGAGCCCTTGAACTGCCCTGCATTCATTAAAATTCCCACAGCCCTGAGGTCGATAAAAGGGCAGTGCAATATGTCCAAAGAGGGAAGCCCGTTAATCTCGCTTCTCAGCTTCAGAAAGTTATGCTCAAATCCAAGATTATATCCTATAGGAACAAAACTGAAATCATATTCATGAAGTATGTTTGATTTTTCTATGAACTGGCTTATGATTTCTTTTTCCGAAGATTCCCATTCCTTTAATATTATTAGTTCTCCTGTTGCATTTCCAGTATACCTGTCCAATTCCTGAAACTGGATTGTAATAATCTTGCTCTTTGCAGGATCAAGCCCGGTAGTTTCTATGTCAAGATAGAATGTTGCCATGTTTCCTACCTGGAAACCCTAATTTTTAACTATTTCTATTCCCAGAAACCCTTAAATAACTCCCTTCTCTTTTCCCGCCATGCTCCCAACCCTCAAAACTCTCCCCATCAAAAACTTAATCTATACTTAGAATGTCCTCTTTGCTTCTGGCTTAATGAACAGCGAGTGCAAATTCTGCGCCTGGGCTGACGGTAACTGGAAGTTTGAGTAAATATTCTGAATTCTGAATGTCCTTATGAAAGCTGCGAATGGTGCGAAGGTTTTAGTCAGAAAAACCCCTTTTGGAAAGATTTATAAATAAGTTACTATTATTTATACGTATGAAAATTAGTAAGGAAGAACTATTAAGAATTAATCACGGGTTTGGCGGAAATCTAAGAAGCAGCACCAGCCTGGACTTTGCATTTGATAAACTTAAGAGCAAAAAGATAGGGCCTTATAAAAAAATAGCTTACTTGTTAAGGGCGATGCTTGTAGATCATCCCTTTTCAGACGGAAACAAAAGAACAGCCGCCTATGCTGCATTAAGTTTTGCCTCTGATATAGGAAAAGAAGTAGACCGGGAGCTGTTGATGCATCATATAATTTCAATAGCAAAACAGAATATCACCAG
>ASMP01000010.1 GCA_000405225.1 Nanoarchaeota archaeon SCGC AAA011-D5
TATTGTCGGAGGGGTTTTTTTGTTCAACACTGTTTCAAAAAATCCTGTAAAAACAGCAGGGGTCATAAATAATCCTGATGAAAATTCACAAGGAGTAGAGACCTCTGAAGAGGTCATAGAAATAACATCTTCCGGACTTATTCCGGCAACCATTGAGATTTCAAAAGGAGACACAGTTACATGGGTTAATAAAGACGTTGAAAAACACTGGCCTGCATCTGCAATTCATCCAACACATCGGGTTTATCCAGGATCAGACATAGAAAAATGCGGAACAGGTGAAGAAAAAAGCATTTTCGATTCCTGTCGTGGTCTTGCCACGGGAGAAAGCTGGAGTTTTACTTTTAATGAAGTCGGCTCTTGGAGCTACCACGATCATCTGAATACTGATTCTAGAGGAAAAGTAATCGTGACTGAATAAAAAAGACAATATGAAATTCGACGGTTCTTTTTTTCTCAGGATAGGACTTGCATTTGTCTTTATCTATGTGGCTGTTTCTGCTTTTTTTTATCCGGAAATATGGATTGGCTTTCTTCCGAATTTCCTGGGAAATTCTGTAACAAAAGGATATTTTCTTCTTGCTCATGATGTCTTTGGAGTTGGCCTTGGCTTATGGATCCTTTCTGGAAAAAAAACTTTTTATGCCGCAGTTGTATCCTCTGTTATGCTGGCAGCAATAGTGCTCACAAACCTTGGTTCTCTTCTTATAGTTTTCAGGGACATTGGGTTGTTTTTTGCCGCAGTTGCACTGGCTGTTTTAAGCAAAAATTCTTAGAGTTTTAGATTATTAAGTAGTACTTAGTATTACAATCTAAAATACGGGTTTTTAGCCAAAAGTTAAGTTTAAATACCACTAAGTATTATTTAGTATTACTTAAAAGAGGACTATAAGAGAATCGTAAAGAGAATGGAAAATATAAGCCTTAAGCTGGAAAAAGAATTCCTGAAAACCATTGAAGCTATCATGAAAAAGCACAATTACATGACGAAAACAGAGTTTATCAGGGAAGCCATAAGGGAAAAGGTAAAAAAATTAGAGGAGAAAGAAACAACAGGTCATAGTCATACTGCTTCGGGCGAAAGAAAAGAATTTCCATCTTATATTTAAAAAATTCTTGGTTTTTTTTATTTGTCAAACTTCAGGAAATTCGGAACACAGACAATAAGAAAAAGGACTATTTATGAGTTTTAGAGCTGGCCAAATTTCTCTGTAAGATCATGACTTCTTTTGCGACCAGGAAATAATTTAGCTATCAATGTATCATACCTTGGATTTGAACTGACAATCTTCAATCCCTTCTTTACAAGATACATTAGGCCTTCTTCTGGCAATGGGGGGCTTTGGTCAGAATAAAGGTGGTAGTGCCATGTTTTGTGCGCTCCGATTCTTCCAATAAGACGCACAGAATGGTATGTTCTTTGTGCTATCTCTAATATCTCTGAAGCTGAGAGAATCCGTTCACTGGAAAAAGTCGCTGCCAAATCAGCATCCTTTATCACACCCATAGTTTAAAATAGGAAATACAGGTTTAAAAAAATTGTTATTACAAAAAAACTAAAACCTTTCGCACCATTCGCACCCTTTTTCAGGGCATTCTGAATTAAGAAGTTTTATAGCCTTGGAAAAAAGGGCTTCTGCATGCTTTATGTTTATGTCTCTTCTTGCAAGGACCGTATCAAAGACAAAGTCTCCTGTTTCAAGAACATGGGAAGGAATATAAAATAAAAGAAAAGCATAATTTTCCGTTTCATAGCTGTTTTTCTGCAGGAGAAAATTATAGATATCAATCTGGTGCTGATAGTAGTTTGCTGTGTCTTCTTTTAACTGAAACCCCCTGGTTTTGTAATCAAGGACAATGAGTTTTTTTCCGTTAACTAAGATGTTATCGACTGCACCATGGAGGATATTTCCCTGAGAATCTGTCCAGGAAATGCCTTTCAGATTGTTTCTCCATACTTTCAATAGTTCTTTATCATCAAAAAGTCTTAACCCCTGAGTATGATGGTGGTCTCTTATTTCAGGAGGAAGTTCTCCTTTGTCCCTAAAATTGTCAAAATGTTTCTTCAAAACAATATCCATTCCATTCATCAGACTGGCTTTTATTCCCACAGGTCTCTTCCATATTTTATGCTTCTCCAGCCAGAAACACCTGGGGCATGCTTCCATCAAGGCAAGAGATGAAGGCGAAAGTTTGAATGTCTGGGGCATTTTATGGAGAGTCCCTATCTGCTTATATAATTTCCCAGTTCCACAGACAGGGCGGATTTAAAAGTTATCCCTTATTCTTTCCCTTCTTATGCCTTGAGAAAATTTCAACCAAAGTGTCATCGGCCTTGACATTTGTGTGGATTCCTAATTTATAATTGGAAGCGCTTCTTCTTATGATATCTTCGGCTTGTTCCCTTAAAGACATCAGGTTCTTCTTGGCTCTTTTTTCAAGAATCTTTTTTATCTTTTCATCTATAGAAATTGTCAGTGTTGGCATCTTAATTAAATTTAAAAATTTTCAAGACCTTAATAATGAAGAAAAGGTACAATAGTAAGGTTAACGCAAGAGCAATCGCCCAATAGACAATATTAGAAGGGGAAATCGTGTCGAAGGTAGTAAAAGGGGAAAACAAGGAGAAAACAACCATTACTGCAAGAAAGGAAAATAACACAAAGAAAACTTTCAATAAGAGCATAAGGCTCAGCTTGCTCTTGTGAATTATGTGGTGTTTCAGCCCTCTTTTTTGTCTTTTAGCCATTAGCAGAAGAAAGAAATTTTAATTTAAATAAGTTTCTTAAGGTTGCTTTCTGAAAATCCAAGCTAGTCCTTTGGTTAATCCACGAAAAACCGCATTGCTTGCAGAAGAGCCTTTTTTTGATCTCTTAGAGGGAAAAAGTGAAAGATCAATTTTTCCATTAAATAACCGGAATGGCTTTCTGTCTGTTGAGATTTCGTATAATGTGCTTAATACAGGAGTTTCTGTCGCAAATTCCGCTAGTTCGCCGCGTCCATTTTCATATGGCTCTATTTTCTGAATATAATTCTGGCTAAATTCTTTATTTTCATCATTTCTGTTGCCCCTATAGTTTCTGCTGTCTTGACAAGAAAGCTGCTTCGCTGCATTTTCCCTGCTGAATCTTGGAATGTAAAATGGGTTTTTATTGCTGTTTTCCTGCGCAAATGCTTGTTGCCCCAGAAACAACGCGCTGAAAAGAACAGCTGCCTGAAAATGTCTTTTCATTCAAAATAATAAGTTTTGAAGAGTATAAAAGCTAATTGGCAATCTTAGCTATGATAAAACAACACAATAGTGGGAATCCTCGTAATTATGTTATGTAAAATTAAATAAAATCACTTCCTCTTCACATAAACTTTCTGGACATTGAAACTCTTATATATACCTTCCAAAATGTCTGTGCCTGCATAGCCTGCAAGCAGGCTCAGTCTTGTATCAAAGTCAAAAATTATGCCGACGAAAACTCCAATAACAACAGCTATGACAACTGTTATTGTGTAATAATTCCAAAGGGTTCTTCTTTTTAGGCTTAGGGCCTTTAACAATCCAACAAACCCCCGCGTCAATCCTCCAATTCCCCCAAGAAGCCCTGCAAGAACCGCTCCCTCGACCATAGAGAGAAGAGGAAAAGGGAAATTAAAAAGGTTTCTAATTTTATGAAATTCTTTCTTCAACAATTCTTGATATCGGCTTGCCTGT
>ASMP01000011.1 GCA_000405225.1 Nanoarchaeota archaeon SCGC AAA011-D5
TTTATGTAATAGATTGAATAGAAAGCATGTTATTACAACTTTGGTTACAAATTATAATCACTTCTGAAATTCTTCAAGCGTCTTTGTTATCTCGCCGCTGATTTGTTCCAGATTGTTGCTTATGTCTTTTTTTATGCTTGTCAGTTTTTTTATCTGCTCCCCTATTATTGCTTTTGTTTCCGGAATGCTCTTTTTCACGAAATTCTTTCCTCCGATATCAACAGTCAGGTTTTCTGACGCAAGCTTTGCATCCACAAAAATCCCCTTTCCTATTGGGGAAAGAATCTCTTTGCCAACATTGCCTTTGAGCTCATCAATCCCGAAGTTTATAGAGCCAAGATCATTTATTCCCCTTTCAACAGCTTCCATTTGCTCCTGCAATTGGCGAACCTGCTGCTCAAAAACCTGGAACTTAAAAATCATTTCCTGTTCCATATTTCTTGTAGAAGAAGATGGTTTTTAAGTATTGTCACCTCTAAAACCTAAAAAACATAGAAGATTTAAACTACATTAAAAACCTTTCTTAATACAGAACTAAATATAATCGACCCCAAAAGGTAAAACCAGAACCAACTCAAAACTCCGAAGAATTTGAAATCAACTAAGGAGAAATAATCTGTGAACCACCTGAACAGAAGGATTATAGGTATTGCAGTATAGATTATTGGTCTCATGCTTAGCTTAAACATCGGGCCAACAAACTTCAGAGATTTCATGCTCAATTCACTATGTTCTTTTGAGCCCGCTTCAAGTTTCTTCAGGTCTTCCTGCATCTTTTTCTGCTCTTCTTTCATCTCCCTTAATGTTTTCTGGTCAGTAGTGTATTTTTGGATAAGAGTCATGAAAACAGAAAGAAGAAGAACAAGAACCAGCATTCCGTATGTTAAGTTCAAGTTTAAAAGAGCCCCCGCAGTTGGATTAAGGACTGCACCAACAGAATTTTTTATAAAAGGAAGACTGTTCCAGAAAGCAGCTATTGCAAGAGAGGCAACCATTACAAGCAAAATCAACCCAAAGCCACCCTCTTTTCCTTCGTTGTTCATTTTAAGATAAAAGAAAATATGTTTTTAAAGACTTTCTTTATGTCAAATTTATTTGATATTTGAAATTTTACTTCTTGAACTTACTTGATAAACTTTCTCATCATCGGAGACATGTCCATTTGGTGCTGTTGTGCGATATTTTGATAGAACTGGAACATTATCATTATAACAAGGAGAATTGCTGTTCCTGAGACTAATGCTCCGAGCAAGTCTGTGAGTGCAGCGAGAAAGCCTATTGCAAGGCCTCCCATAATCGTAAGCGGCATTATATATCTATCAAGGATGCTTTCAATTATTCTCTCGTCCTGTCTGAAACCAGCTACCTGGAGTCCTGAAGCAGAGAGATTATGCGCCTGGCTTTTTGCATCCATACCGGCAGTTTTTACCCAGAAAACAGCAAAAAGAGTTGAGAAAAACATAAAAAACAAGACATGTGTTAATCCCTGAATCAGAAATACAGGTAAAAATCCCCCCCTTATTGTCAGTTCCAGGAGATTAGTAGAACCCATCCAGAAAGCAAGGCCAGAAACAGGCTGTCCTTGAACAAACCTGCCAAGAAATGTGAAATAAGAGGCAACCTTTGAAATCCCTGTGCATTCAAGCCCTGCAAGGCATGGATTTGCCGCATTTTCAATGACTCCGGCAAATAACTGTATGTTTGCAACCAATGCCGCAGTGAATATGACAGGAATAACAGAAGCATAAAAAAATGAGAGGGGCCATTTGATTGCATACCCTCTTATTCTGCCGAAAGAAAGAGGAATCTCAACTTTTAAGGACTGGGCCCATACAACCAAAAGGAAAATTGCAATTGTTGCGATTATTGCCACAGCTGCAGACAAAAGCTCTACTGGAAAACGATTTATCAAGGACTGTATTAGAACAAGGACTTTTCCAGAACACGGAATTGCCTTGAAGTCGAGTAAGCAGTTTCTTCCCTGCTGGTCTATGAACTGGAAAGCGCTTGTTACGAGTCTCCAGGAAACTCCTGCAGCTATAAAAAGACTGACCCCTGAGCCGAAGCCCCATTTTTGCACCAGTTCGTCCATATAAAAGATTGCAATGCCTCCTAAAATCAGCTGTAAAACCAAAAGATACTCTAAGCCAGGAAGAGCCTGGAGCCCTTGCATGTAAACAAAGACTATTGCCTCAAAAATTATGAAAAACAAAACCAAGAGTTTTTGTATTCCCTGGAAAAATTTTTTTCCTTCGTCTGTTGTCGTGTCTATATTTATCACTCCTGCACCTTTCAATAGCTGCAGGATTATGGAAGCTGTGACGATTGGGCCTATTCCAAGAGAGATGATGCTTCCAAAATCAGTTCCCAAGATTATTGCGAGATATTCAAATCTTGAAAGCGCGTTTTCGGAAAGGGCGAAAAGGGGAATGTTTGCAAGAATAAAAAAGGCACCGAGAACTATAAGAGTCCATTTTAATTTTGTATTAAATCCAACCTTCTTTTCTTCTGGTTTCCTTACCTCAGGAATAAAATTGAAGATGTTCCTAAAATTCATTTTAATTTTAAGGTGTCAGCCTTCTCTTTTTATCGCTCTTTGGCAATAAAATTTCTCCGCCTGCTTTAGTTCGGCTTTTAGACGAACTTGTTGGTAATATTATTTCACCACCAACTTTCCTCACTTTTTCTATTGCAGATTTAGAAGCTTCCTTTGCTTTTATAATTAACTTATTCTTTGGCGCATATTCTTGGGAACTGTCGAGAATCTTATAATCCTGAAGATTCATATCTATCCCATTTCCTGTTTTTTTTGCGATGCCTTTTTTCATGAATCTTTCAATATTTAACTCTATGTCTTCCAGATTTATCCTCTGCCTTTTGTCTTTCCATGTTCTTTTGCTTGTAATTCCTCTTTTTCCGAAATAACCGTGTCCGTAAAGTTTTGTCACAAGGGTTTTTTTCTGGTCTGCCCTTTTTCCTGTTCCAGCCATGCCTTTTCCTCCCCTGTGTCCGGACTTCTTGTGCTTTTTTCTTGCCCCCCATCCGTGAGTGCCTTGGCCGCGCCCCCTCATTCTCGAGGCTTTCTTTCTTTTCTTTGTTTTTTTTAGCGACATTTTACATAACCCCCCTTATTGGCATATTAACTGTCATGTTAAAGCATCCTTTCAATTAATTTATTAATATGCTCTTTATTATCCCCCAGAACTCCCTTCGGAAAATGCAGCTTGCTGTTTATTCCGCCTCTTGGAGGATGCAACCTGAAAAAAGGCTTTAAA
>ASMP01000012.1 GCA_000405225.1 Nanoarchaeota archaeon SCGC AAA011-D5
AAATATGTTTCAAGCATTTCAGAAAAAATCTATATCAATGAAAATAAGATCCTTGAGCTTATATTGTCTAAGGAGGCATCAATAAGATGAAATTCGTAAAAAGAAAAACCGGTCTAAAAAACAATAAGAAAGGAGACATACCTATAACGATTCTCGTGATAGGCGTTCTTGCAGTATGTGTTCTTGCAATACTCAGCTTTTTTATATCAAACAATTCGGTGAAAAAAAGCTTCTTATCAATTGACACAGTTACGGAGTCTGCTCTCATTAAGGAAAAAATCTCTTTTTACGAGGCTCTTGGATATAAAAAGGAGGAAATAAAAACCATACTGAATCTTCAGGAAGACTCACAGAGTAACATTGTCTTTAAAGGGTATGGTGTAACTGTGAAGCTTGCATGGCCTTAACAAAAACATTTTTAAACAAAATAACCCTTGGTCTGGTATGAATAATAAAAAGGTGAACAACGCTTTCTTTCCAAGAAATCGTAGAGGGCAGGAATTGAGCACCAATGCGATAATAATGATAATCATAGGACTAATAGTCTTAGTAGTCTTGGTCCTTGGTTTCACCATAGGATGGAACAGGCTTCTGCCATTTGTTTCTTCTAACAATGTAGAAAATATTAAAACAACCTGCAGCACAGCATGCTCTACTAATAACGTATACAATTATTGTTCTCTTATAAGGGAAGTAAATGACGGAGTTAATGATAAGTTTAAAGAAACATGTTATAACCTGGCTAATGACCCAAATAGCAAAGGTTACGCCTCCAGAAATTATGGAATAGAAACATGTTCTACAATAACCTGCACCCAGTAATTAATAATTAAGGAAATTTTTTAAAGAGACTTTTCTTCTTCTATATCTAAGATGGACTACGACTTTTCCCAAAAAAGGAACAAGAGAAAAAATAAAAGGATAGAGAAAAAGAAACACCCATACAGAAAAGGCGGAGGTCAGAGAGTCAGGGAAAAGAATGTTGTTAAGATGAATGGCCTTAAGAGTTAACAATAAATTAACCTCTTTATTTTAAAATCTATTCTTAGATAACATTATAAATATTCTTTGCTATTTTCAATAATGCTCGAAATTATATTCTTATTTTCATTGGCTTTTGTCTGGATTGCTTTTGCTACCGCACAAGACTTGAAAACAAGAGAGATAGCAAACTGGCTGAATTTTTCTTTAATCGTCTTTGCCCTTGGGTTTAGGTTCTTTTATTCCTTGTTCTCTGCGGGAGGCTTTGGTTTTTTTTATCAGGGCCTTTTTGGCCTTGGAGTTTTTTTTGTTCTGGGAAATTTGCTTTATTACGGAAAGATGTTTGCAGGAGGAGATGCCAAGCTGCTGATTGCTCTTGGAGCAGTTCTTCCGGTTTCAGAAAGTTTTTACGATAATCTTGAAGGTTTTCTCTTTTTCCTTGCGATATTTCTTTTGGTAGGAGCTTTTTACAGCATCATAGTGAGCTTCTGGTTCTGCTTTAAGAATTTTGACAAGTTCCGCAAAGAATTCAGGCAGCAGTTTAAGATTAACAGAAAAATGTTTATTCTGTCCTTGCTGTTCAGCATAGCCTTACTTATCCTGAGTTATGCAAACTTTTATCTGATTTTTATTGCCGTTATAATATTTATTTTTCCTTATCTTTACCTTTATGCGAAGGCTGTAGATGAAACAGCCATGGTAAAAACCCTGGATTCCAGAAAACTTAGGGAAGGGGACTGGCTTTACAAAGATGTGAAAGTAAAAGGCAAAACTATAAAAGCGAACTGGGGTGGTTTGACGAAAGAAGAAATTTCTCTTTTAAGAAAAAACCACAAAAAAACCAAGATAAGAGAAGGCGTGGCTTTCACTCCTGTTTTTCTTGTAAGTTTCCTTGTTTGGTTTTATCTTTGGTCTAAAGGATTTGAAGCTTTAGGGAATTCTTTTTGGTAGCCAGATTTCCTCTTCAATTTTTTTAATAATTTTCCTGATTTCTACTCTTTTTTCCTGAAGATTTTTTTGTAAGAATTTCCTGCATTTCAGACAGCTTTTCAGCAGAAGCAGGCTTTCTTTCAGAAGAACCTTTCTGGTTTTTGTAAAATGGAATAATATTAATAACTTCATGACCTAGAACATTTGAATATTCTGTTTTTATCTCTTCAAGTTTTAATCTCTTTTTTATCAGCGATGAAACTTTTTTTGAAAGTACTGCCACTTGCTTTGGAAGTTCCTTTTCAGAGGATATGTGTTCCTTGGGAATTATTATTGTATGCCCTCTTGAAATAGGATTTATCTCGAGAACAGCGATGGTCTTTGAGTTCTCCGCTATCTTGTAGGATTTTATGTCTCCGAAAACAATCGAGCAGAAGACACAATGTCCTGTACCTGTGTTTGCGCCCTCTTTTTTTAAGAGCTGGTTTTTTATGAGAAATTTCTCCAGTTCTTCTGAATCCATTGCCTCTATCTGCGATATTGCGAACTCTTTTTTGTCTTCAGGAAAAGAAGATTCTATGTGCCTTATCAGCTCTTCCTTGAGATTTTTTGTCTGTTCTGGAGTTAACATGGTCCATTAAATTACGATATATTTTTAAATTCTCTTTCTCTCCCTAAAATAATCATGGGCAAAGTTTTAGGATATCTTTTAGTTATTTTTGGGGCTATAGTACTTGGTTCTCCTTCTCTTGGATTTGAAATACCTCTTTTAGAGGGCTTTATCGTTCCTATTGTTGGATTTCTCTTAATATTTTTTGGTTTGTATAATTTTAGCAAACAGCCTAGGTATCCTAGATAATTCTGTTTGATGAATATTATCCTATAGCTCTCCTGATATCAATAACCTGCACAGAGCCAATCTCTTTGATTTTTTTTAGTTTTTCCTCAAGGCCGTCAAGGGACTCTTCTTCAGGCCAGCCAAACATTGCTATAAGTGCCTTCAAACCGAAGGCTATTGGCTGAACTTCAAATTTCGGATTTTTAACCCCGTCCTTTTCAAGAACTGCCTTTACATTTTTTTCTGTTTTTATTATGTCTGTTTCTGGAGAATCAGGCATTATTTTTATCTTCACTGCTACAATGCTCATGGATTATTTTAATTAAATTTATTTATAAATGTAATGATGTTTTTATTTTAGTAGCAAGAATCAAATTTTATCACATAACAACTAACACATAACAGTCTTTATTACACACGTTATAACACTAATTTGTATCTTAAAATCTACTTTTTTGGCGCTCTAATTTAAAATACATCACAATACTTAAA
>ASMP01000013.1 GCA_000405225.1 Nanoarchaeota archaeon SCGC AAA011-D5
CATTCCAAGCCCAAAATCCAGCAAATATTCCCTTTTCAGATTCTAAACACAAAGAAAACAAGTCACTTTCCACTGGAAATGAAGGGGTTCCAGCAGACAGACAGACAGACCAACAGACAGACAACACATCCCAAAATCAGCTTTTACAACCTCGAAAAGCTTCAATTACCCCCTCTATAAGCCCTGCTGCTTCCATGAGCAATGCCGCCCAGATAATTGATTCTCTCGATGATTTGAGGAAGGAAATAAGGTTAAAATTCAAGCAGCTCACAAACCAAGAAATTCTCGTGTTTTCAGCCCTTTACCAACTTGAGGAAGAGCATGGCCCTGTAGACTACAAAGCCCTCGCCGGGAAACTCAGCCTTACCGAAAGCTCAATAAGAGACTACATAGCAAGGCTCCTGAAAAAAGGAATCCCCGTCGATAAAACAAAGGTAAATAATAAGCAGATCAATCTCAGTATCCCCCAAAACCTCAAAAAAATAGCCTCTCTTTCGACAATTCTTCAGCTAAGAGATCTTTAAACAACCCATTTTTTATTCAAACACTCTTTTCATTCAATTGTCGTTCAACCGAATAAGTGGCTATTATACCGATCTTAACTCTCTTTTTCTGACTTTCCCTTGTTTTTTATTATAACCAACTCTTTAAACCACCTCAAAAAAGCCACTTTTCCCTTAAAAACTACCTCTGAATATAATGTGTTATAAAATATAACTCTCACTTTTGGCTTTTTAAGAGCCCCTTTCTGCCTTGTTTTTCCTTAAAATCACTGTTTCTTGCCCCTTTCCCCTATTTTTTCCCTTTTTCCAACCCTCACTTTCACTCTTTTTAAGAGTCTTTCCTTAATCTCTTCAGGCACAAAAACTCTCTTTTTTCCATTTTTTTCAATGACTTCTTCTATGAGGCCAAAGTCTTTTTGCCTTATCCGATTTAGATGTCCCCTTATTGTTGATCTCTCTTTTCCAAGCATAGCTGCCAGGTCATCATACCCGAGTTTGAGGTCTGAATTCAGCAGCACCCAAATAATTGCCCGTTCGGTTACCGAAAATTGGTCAAAATTTGGTGTTTGAACACCTGTTTGAACACCTGTTTGAACAGCATAAACAGGTGTTTGTTTATCAAACAGCTGTTTGGTTGTTTGATTTTTCCTTGCAGGCCTTAGCTCGTTCATGATTGCAACAACATTTTTCAGTCCTTCAACATCATTTTGCACCGACGACAAAACCTGTTTCATCTCTTCAATGTCTTCTTTTTGCAGATTTTTCTCAGAATCAAGGTGTTTGATCCATTTTCCAACAGAGTCTATGTCCTCTTTCACAGATTCAAAACCCTTCTTTGTGTCTTCTTTAAGCCTTTCAACCTCTTTTTTTCCGCCAAAAAGCCATTCAAGCATGCAATAGTTTAACATTCCTTGTTTATATATTTTTTGTTTTTCGTCGAAAAAAATCTAAAAAACAAGCAAACTTTGATTAAAATAACCAAAAAAAGCAACAGAAAAATAACCGAATAACTGCCAAAAAAACACTAAAAAAACATCACCAAACAACACCAAACAGCCTGTGCAAACAGTGGTAAACAACCAAACAACCCAGCACACACTTCTGCACAAAGATGACCTTAGTGCACAAAAGTGGTCCTACAAAAAGAATTGATGCAAATTTTTGCGTCATTTTGTGTTTTTCTGACGGTAAAGTGAATTTAGGCCCAAAAGCACTGCTTTTTACTTTTTTTCATAATTATTTTCATTTAACCAGTTATGTCGCCTGTCCGCCGATTAGAAATATTTATAACCCCTTTTGTCTTAAATAATAAATCTAAAAGGAGGTTGTATTTATATGGCAAAATTGACTGCATGGCTTATGACCTTGGTCGGCGTCCTTTGGCTACTTGCTGTTGGAGGCTGGTGGGGATCATTGACATCAGGAGCAGCTAGCTGGTTGATCGGATTGTCCTTCCTTGTGATTGGCATAACCAAGCTCATGAGAAACTACGGTTCAAAGAGGAGATAACCTTTACTTTAATTTTTTTATTTAATTTTATTGATTTTAACTAAGCTAACCTAAGTGAATGATCTTTGATTGTCCATGAAAACAAATCATAAGAAACAAGGCGATTCAGAGATATCGAATCCAGAACTTGTCTATGTTACGTGTCCCGGGGGACAAGGATATCTTGCACTTCGAGATTCCACAGGTGAAATCTATCTTCCTCAAAGAAACTTTTCTTTAAGTACTGCAACAATCAACCCTTTAAGAAATAATTATTTGCTACTTTTATTGCAAGATAATATAATAAGAGACGTACGAGAAAGACTGTCTCAATCAGAACACAGGGGCCTGGAAAAACTGTTTAGTGGTTGTGTTAAACATCTTCCAATAAAAAAAGCTGTTTTTAATATCCCATCAATTCTATTGATATAACTAAGGTTGCCAAAGTGCA